>NZ_JAAHIE010000197.1:0-12069 GCF_010671945.1 Moorena sp. SIO4E2 | reverse complement strand
AGAGGTAAATTGACTGTCATAGAACTTATCAGCAAACACTATGCGATCGCATACCCAGTATGTTCACGAATCTCGGGGGGATGAAAAGCAAGAACAATCCTATCCTTCGGTACTCCTGAAGCAACCAATTCATCCGTGATCCCATCTTCCATACCGTCGTAGTGAATCCAAATTTTACCATCGCGGATTTCACCATGAACAATCGTACCATATACACGGCGATGATTTTCCCAGCCTTCATGGACCAGCAGAAAATGGTTGCGAACGCGCCCCGCGTGACCATAGGTCAATCGCCACTGATAATCATATGAATTGTCACATCACCGAATATATCTAAGCCTGTGAAGCAACACTTTGGGGATTAACACTTATAATCTCAGTAAAACGTTTGAAGTCATCAATGTTAAATGTAAGTAAATGTGTAATTTTATGAGTTACCATCGCAGCAACTAAACGAGCATCATGTACTTGTTTTCCCTTAACCTGATGTTTAATAACAATACTTTCCCACTCAGCCAAAATCCCAGGAGTATCAGGATATACTAAAAATATTCTCTTGATTTTATCTGTTGCTTGTGAAGCTTCATCAATAGATAAACCTAAACCATTATTGCTAATTGGTCGTGTGGCAACAGCCCAAAACTCGATAAGATTCTGTGGAATAATACATAAAGACACACCTTGTCTTCTAAGCATAAAAATCGCTTTTCGAGCATCGGGATGCATCGGGCTATTCTTCTGCACCAAACGCAGCAAAACATTTGTATCCACCAAATAGCTCATAACATTTCTTCTTCTCTTGTGTATATACTTTCTCGGACAACTGCTGTATCGGCAAGTGGCGGTGCTACAGTAAAAGCTGGACTATTGATTAAATCCATTAATTCCGAGTTCCATTCTTTATCGGTTACTGTTTCATAGAAACATGTTTGTTCTTGGTTCATCAAACTATCTTCAATCACAGATTCAAGATAGGTTTGTACTGATACACCTTTGGCAGCAGCTTTAGCAATTATACGAGCCTCTACTTCTGGTTTAAATTGAAGCTTTATAGTCATTTTTTTTTATAAATAATGAAATTATTTTCCAGGCAATACCATTATAACTGAAGTCACCCATACACGTGTACTATCAATACATCAAAGCTTACTGTGCTTGCTTTTTGACATGGAGAACAAATTCACTCTTGGGTATAAATCTCTCAAAGCCTTATTTAGCAAAGATTTTGGCTTATATTTTTTTTATTTTAGAGCGTATCCTCATCAAAAAAAAAAGGAGTGGCTGAGTGCCTTCGCGTAGCGTGGCCTACGGCCAATCGCTTTTAGCGGCTCTTTTGGAGTATCGCGAAGCGTAGCCCTTTGGGCTAATCCCATGATATTGTAGGGTGCGCCCTTCGACAGCGTAACCCACCAAAGCCAATGCTATGCGATCGCATACCCACTATGTTCACGAATCTCGGGGGGATGAAAAGCAAGAACAATCCTATCCTTCGGTACTCCTGAAGCAACCAATTCATCCGTGATACCATCTTCAATACCGTCGTAGTGAATCCAGATTTTACCATCGCGGATTTCACCATGAACAATCGTACCATATACACGGCGATGATTTTCCCAGCCTTCATGGACTAGCAGAAAATGATTGCGTTCGCCACTGATAATTACAGAGGTTGTCACATCACCATAGCGGTCAGGAAGATTGGCGTAATACTTTAAAATATTTTCTAGGGTTTCACGCCATTGTTCTAAACGTTGATTGGTGGTTTCCATTCGATAATTTCCTCAAAATTTACACCGAAAAAAAGTACTGGAACTAAAACCAGGACTGCGATTAACGACAACTGGCTTTACTTTAATTTATCAAAAAAATGAATGATTATACTGAAAACTTCCCTTTAGACAAAGAGTTAACCTTAAATGACTCCTCCAATCCCTTAACCATTACCACAACTTCCCTATCCCTCACCAAACAAAACCACCAAATCATCGAATGTCGTCTTACCTTCCAGGTAACCCCCGAACTTTACCACCGCATCGACACCGAAAAACTATTCAACCTCAAACCAGAAGTACGGGCACCCATGAGTGGTGGTAACTTTCTCCCCAGTGGTGATATCCAAATTGAAACCACTCTCCAACCGGATTTACTGCCACAGCTATTAGAAAAGGCTTCCACCGCAGAAGAAGCTGCTAACTACCTGCTTCAGCTTTGTCAACAACCCGAAAACCCCTTAACAAACAAACTACTCAACACCGAAAGCTGGCTATGCTTATCCGTCAAACAACAACAACCAAACGGTGAAGTGGGTTATAACACCTTCTGGAACTACCTTAATCCTTCCACCATTAACGACCCAGAAGCCACCAGCGAAGAACTTTCCGCAGGAATTGTTAACTTTTTCCAAGAATGGACCCAAGCAAATTTAGCTGAAGCTACCCAAAACGCTACCTCTGAATTTCTTGAGGGAATTAGCAGCGTTTTCAACGAATTAGTTGATGAAACATTCTCTGAAACGGAAGAAGATACCACCACAAACCAATCAATATTTACGGCAATAGTTAACTTTTTTGAATCAGATCAATGGCAATTTGTCAAGATACCAGAAACATCAGCCTTGCGTCTTTTATTTCGGGGTGAAAACGGACAATGGACTTGCTACGCCCAAGCCAGAGAAGAACACAGACAATTCGTTTTTTATTCAATTTGTCCCGTTAAGACTCCAGAAAACAAGCGCTTAGCCATCACAGAATTTATCACTCGCGCCAACTATGGCATGATTATGGGTAATTTTGAATTCGATTTCGACGATGGAGAAATCCGCTACAAAACCAGCATTGATGTAAAAGAGGACAATCTTAGTTTTGCTTTAATTAAACCAATCGTTTACGCTAACGTCATGACAATGGATGAATATTTACCAGGAATTATGGCAGTAATTGAATCAGAGGTGGAAGTGAAAGAAGCGATTTTGCGGATTGAGGGTTAAGACAGAAATAGGCTTACCAAGATAATTCACCAGCAAGTTTCAAAACAGCCATTCGTGTGGAGTAATCAAGACGAAATACTAGAGCAGCTAATTCATTCGCCACAGCTTGAGGTACAATAACCGATCCATAAAGTTGTGGTAGTAAATCCAGTAAATTTGTTTGATAGAGATATTGAATTGGTGAGGTATCAGCAATCACATTAGGCATTCGCTAAATCCTCTGTTAATTCCGCTTCTGTTAATCTGAAAGTGTTGATACCATAGTCACTCAACTTAGATAAAAAAACTACTCGCTCAATACCAGCTAGTTGAGCAGCAGCACCAGAGGAAAGTTTACCTAATTCATAAAGTTTCATCGCAGCACTTAAACATAATTCTTGTCCTAGTTTGGTGTTAGGTTTAAAGCCTGTGCGGTTTCTTCTGGAACAGATAGGGTAACTTGATACATAATCAAGGGGAAAGCTACTTTGCTATAACTATAGCATTTATTTAATAAGTAAGGTATAGCGTTTCTTGCAGTTATGAGGTACGCTTATCAACTTCAAAGTCCCCCTTATTAAGGGGGATTTAGGGGGATAATAGGTACCTTATGGGATATAGAATTGCTATATAGTCCGTAGGGAGCATGTCAGTGCTATGAGGTACACAATTCATGGATTTTAGGGAACAGGGAACAGGTAAGAAGGTAAAAATTATTTGCACCTCATTAGGATAAAAAACGCTATATTAACTTTAACAAGGATAACTGTGAGGTGCGCAATGGATCTACACAAATCTAAAACTATACTCTTGAGTAGCATACTCTTGGCATACTTGAGTCTCAATGCTTGTAATGAACAACAGACACCGCCACCAGATACATCCACTTCCTCTCCATCTCCTATAACAGAAGTAGAAATATCCCCAACTCCTACCCAAACTCAAACTACTCCTAAGCAAAAAAACGTTAAGGTTTTTTTTCCCAAGCAACCTCAAAGTAATCAGGATTTTAGGTATGTGGAACCTGTAGTCAGAAGCACCACTAGTCGTGCAGTGGCTACTTTTGCCATTGAACAGTTGATTATTGGTCCGACCAAAGCAGAAACTAAAATTGGTTTCACCGAAGCACTACAACTTAAGGGTCAATCCAACTGTGGCAAAGATTTTACCCTCTCTATTGCAGCAGAAACCGCCACCCTCAAGTTTTGCCGTGCCATTCCTTCCCCTGGGGTAGGCTATGATGCCAGAGCTACCAGTGCTATTGAATCTACCCTCAAACAGTTCTCAACTATCAAATCGGTAGTTATCCTCAACAAAGACGGCAATTGTTTTGGGGACTTAAGTGGTGAAAACCTCTGTTTGAAGACTGGGAGCAAGGGAGAAAGACTTTCTACTAAATCTAAAATAGCAATTAATGGCATTGGCCCCATCACCGTGGGCATGACGCTGGAAGAAGCATCCCAGGCTGGCCAAGTTAAACTACTGCCAGAAGACGCTAGTAGTCGAAGAGACTATGGTTGCTTAATATCTCAGCCAGAAGGCATAGAAAATCTGTGGTTTATGGCAATAGAAGGAAAAATTGCCAGGGTAGACACACGTTCTCCCCAGATTAGCACCATTAGCGGTATCAAAGTGGGGGATAAATTAGAGAAAGTCATGTCTGTATATGGTAACAAAATAGAACTTGAACCCCATCAATATGTACCGGGTGGTAAATATGCAACCTTCGTACCAACGGATAGTTCAGATAAAAATTATCGATTGATTTTTGAAACCAATCCAGAGGGTAAGGTAACTACTTTCCGCGCTGGTAAACTACCGGAAGTGGCATGGGTAGAAGGATGTTTTTAACTCAACATTAGAGATAAGTTAGGTTATGAAAATCTTAAAGGTTCTCAAAAACGGCATGGACTTCAAATTCGACCAAGCGTTGAAAGTCCTGTGCGCTTTGTTGGTAGCGGCACAACTGTTTTTATAGCAGTCGCCAGGGCAGTTAGGACATGACAAAAGTCTCACACCCTTTGTAAGCGCAAGAGTTTGACTTCTGACAAATGACTTCTGACAAATGACTTCTGCTATAAGTAGCGCACCCCCTGCGATCGCACAACCCATTGGCCCTTGTGTACTAGATCCGGCTGATATTGGTGTGCCCTGTACTCGTGACATCAATCGCTGTGGCAATCCTAGGGAACCAAATACAGTGCGTTGACTGGTTCTTGTGAAGTACAGTTGGGATACTAGAAAGTGAATCTGTTAGTAATTCTATAAAGTGCCAGATGATCACAATTTAGATCAGATCACAATTAACAGTTGAGGGTTCACTTTCAACAGTGAACCCTCAACTAAATAGATTTAGCCAGTTTTGTCAAACTTAATTAAGTTAGTAATTGTTAATTAAACGAAAAAGCCTATTACCCTTGATTTTTAATTAACATTACGTCTATAATTTTTACAGCGGTTTCTTCTGATATCTCTAAAGCATGATAAAGCTCGTTCAAAAACTCTTCTTCATCATCGGTAATTTCTCCATCTGCTAAAATAATATCAGTGGCGAGCGCAAAGGCTGTTCCTTGTAGCTCATAGGGGAGTGATTTTAGGGCTGCACTAAGAAGAGGCTCAGAACCTTGCCGCTGGAGGAGCATCAAAAGTCGTTCAAACATTCTTGCCATTACATCAGCTGAGTAGCTCCTGAACAGCTGCATGCGAGATAAGGCAGTAATAATAGCTTGGACCTCAGAATTAGTCGCGTATCCGTCAGCAGCACCAGCAATTAATGCGATCGCAGCAAAGGCTTCAGCTGGTCCGAGTGTTATTTGGCTGTGTTGACGACTAATTGAAATTTTGTCAAACAGACCCATTGTTGTTGTCTCTTGGAAAAGTACCTTAGTTAATACCAAGATGACATTGGTGACCGCAAACGGAATTAGTAGAAATACTGAACTTGTGACTAGACTTTGCCAAAGTTTTCTCTTTCACCTCAAGCAGGGCTATAGTTAATCTGGTTAATCTGACCGATAAACTAGAGTCAATCTCCATCAAGGATAATCACCCCTGTGGCACCAGTAACCCCCGACGTAAACCAGCGAATTCAGGAACTGCGGCGACTGTTGCAAAACGCTAGTTATGCCTACTACGTCCTGGACAATCCCATCATGGCAGATGCCATCTACGATCAACTCTACCGGGAACTGCAAGAGCTGGAAACAGAGTATCCTGAGTTAGTAACCTCTGATAGTCCAACCCAGCGGGTAGGAGAAAAACCAGCTACTGGTTTTGTTTCCGTGCGCCACAATATCCCACTCTATAGTCTGGATAATGCCTTTAACCTTGAGGAATTTAGCCAATGGCAAGAACGATGGCAGCGTCATATTTCTGGTGATATTTCCCAAGACTCAGGATTTAATACTGAATACGTTTGTGAACTCAAAATTGACGGTTCAGCATTAGCACTGACCTATGAAAATGGGATTTTGGTCAGGGGAGTGACCAGGGGTGATGGGTCCACAGGAGAAGATATTACTCAGAATGTCCGCACTATTCGCTCTATTCCTTTGCGGCTCAATCTAGACCAACTTAATCTAGACCAACTGCCAGCTTTAGTAGAAGTGCGTGGTGAGGCATTCTTACCTCTGGATGTATTTGAGAGGATTAATCAGGAACGAGCACAAGCAGGTGAACCATTATTTGCTAATCCTCGTAATGCCGCTGCTGGTACCTTGCGCCAATTAGAACCTCGAATTGTTGCTAAACGGCAATTGGCTTTCTTTGCTTATACCTTACATATTCCGAATCAGGATAGTAGTGAGGAGTACACCATCCCAATGCCCAATTGCCAATGGGATGCTCTAGAATTGCTGCAAAAGCTGGGTTTTCCGGTGAATCCCCATCGCCAATGTTGTGCTTCCTTACAGGATGTTCAGGATTATTACAATTACTGGGATGCGAGACGGCAAGATTTACCCTACCTGACCGATGGGGTAGTGGTAAAAATCAATGCTTTCGGGATACAACAACAATTGGGGTTTACCCAGAAGTTTCCTCGTTGGGCGATTGCTCTGAAATATCCGGCTGAAGAAGCTCCCAGTCGTGTGGAAGCAATTACAGTTAATGTGGGACGGACGGGTGCAGTGACACCCTTGGCTATTTTACAACCAGTGCAATTGGCAGGCACAACAGTACAACGGGCTGCCCTACACAATGGTGATTATGTTGCCCAATTAGATTTGCGAGTTGGGGATACGGTGATTGTACGGAAAGCGGGGGAGATTATCCCGGAGGTGGTACGTGTCTTACCAGAGTTACGTCCTGATCATGCTAAACCCTTCGAGATGCCTACCCATTGCCCTGTTTGTAGTCAACCCTTGATCCGTGCTAAGGGTGAAGCAGTGACTCGCTGTATTAATTCATCTTGTCCTGCGATTGTTAAGGGCACTCTCACCCACTGGGCAAGTCGTAATGCTCTTGATATTAATGGTTTGGGGGAAAAAATTGTAGAACAATTGGTAGACCAAGGCTTAGTGACATCTGTTGCTGACCTTTATGATTTAACCCTAGACCAGTTGGTGTCATTGGAGCGTATGGGGCATAAGTTAGCCGAGAAGTTGCTAAATGCGATCGCAAAATCCAAAACTCAACCTTGGTCACGAGTCCTTTATGGGTTAGGGATTCGTCATGTGGGTAGTGTCAATGCTCAAACCCTTGTCCAGACTTTTCCTACCATTGAGCAGTTGGCTCAAGCAACCGTCACTGATATTGAGGGAATCTATGGCATTGGACCAGAAATTGCTCAGTCTGTCTGGGGTTGGTTTCAGATTTCCAGCAACCAGACCTTGATTGCTCGATTGCGAGAAGCGGGTTTACAGTTAGAAGCCTCTACTAAAACTATAGCGCTAGATAAATCTCTACCCTTAACTGGAAAAATCTTTGTGATTACTGGCACCTTGCCTACCCTTAAGCGTAGTGACGCGAAAGACTTGATTCAAAACGCTGGTGGTAAGGTTACTAGTGCCGTTAGTGCCAAAACTGATTATTTGGTGGTTGGGGAAGATGCCGGTTCTAAGTTAGAAAAGGCTCAAAAATTAGGAATTACCCAATTAACTGAATCCCAGCTATTAGAAAAATCCCAGAAGTTTCCTGCTACTGAAGAAGCTCCCACAGTGCAATTGGCAGGGACAACAGTACAACGGGCTCTCACCCACTGGGTAAGTCGTGATGCTCTTGATATTAAAGGTTTGGGGGAAAAGATTGTAGAACAATTGGTAGACCAAGGCTTAGTCACATCCGTTGCTGACCTTTATGATTTAACCCTAAAGCAGCTGGTGTCATTGAAGGGTATTGGGTATAAGTTAGCCGAGAAGTTGCTAAATGCGATCGCAAAATCCAAAACCCAACCTTGGTCACGAGTCCTGTATGGGTTAAGGATTCGTCATGTCGGTAGTGACAAGGCTAAAACCCTTGCCCAGAAATTCCGTAACATTGAGCAGTTGGCTCAAGCAACCATCTCCGATATTGAGGGAATCTACGGCATTGGACCAAAAATTGCTAAGTCTGTCCGGGATTGGTTTCAGATTTCCAGCAACCAGACCTTGATTGATCGATTGCGAGAGGCAGGTTTACAGTCGATTGAAAAGAGAACTTTCACCCACTGGGCAAGTCGTTATGCTCTTGATATTAAAGGTTTGCGGAAAAAGATTGTAGAACAATTGGTAGACCAAGGCTTGGTGACATCTGTTGCTGACCTTTATAATTTAACCCTAGAGCAGCTGGTGTCATTGAATGGTATTGGGCATAAGTTAGCCCAAAAGTTGCTAAATGCGATCGCAATATCCAAAACCCAACCTTGGTCACGAGTCCTTTATGGCTTAGGGATTCGTCATGTGGGCAGTGTCAGGGCTAAAACCCTTGCCAAGAAATTCCCTAACATTGAGCAGTTGGCTCAAGCAACAATCCCCGATATTGAGGGAATCTACGGCATTGGATCAGAAATTGCTCAGTCTGTCTGGGATTGGTTTCAGATTTCCAGCAACCAGACCTTGATTGATAGATTGCGAGAAGCGGGTTTACAGTTATAAGGATACCCTTAAAATATAGCGCTAGACCAAACCCAACCCTTAACCGGAAAAACCTTTGTGATTACTGGCACTTTGCCTACCCTTAAGCGTAGTGAAGCGAAAGACTTGATTCAAAACGCTGGTGGTAAGGTTACTACTGCCGTTAGTGCCAAAACTGATTATTTGGTGCTTGGGGAAGATGCTGGTTCTAAGTTAAAAAAGGCTCAAGAATTAGGAATTACCCAATTAACTGAATCCCAGTTGTTGGAGTTGCTTTAACTGAAAGTATCCCAGACCAAATCTATTTTCCCGATTTCCGATTCCCGATTCCCGATTCCCGATTCCTGATTCCCGATTCCCGATTCCTGATTCCCGATTCCCGATTCCCGATTCCCGATTCCCGATTCTCGATTCTCGATTCCCGATTCCTTATACTGTGGTTGGTTAAACCGGTAAGATGATAAGAAGTAAGCCAACCAAAAAACCCCGCGTCTCATGACCGGGGAGTGGTAACAGTGACTTGAAGGTTTAGCGGTACCGACGCTTGCGTCTGCGAGCGATCGCTTTGCGCTTTTTCTTTTCAATGGGAGTCTCAAAATGACGTAGACGCTTCATATCAGCAAAAATTCCAGCTTTAGATACTTGTCGCTTAAATCTACGCAGGGCTGACTCAATGCCTTCATTTTCACCGACAACCACTTGGGTCATACTAAATTAATCCTCCTAAATTTCAACAAAAAATTCTGCTTATAGTATCATACAATTATACTATCTAGCAAGGTTGCTGATAACAAGACGTGACAGAAGCCTGTGCCACCCTAGAAGCCTGTGCCACCCTACTTGAGTTTTGAATAAAATAAGCTGACGGCTAACGGCTAACGGCTGACGGCTGACGGCTGACGGCTGACGGCTGACGGCTGAAGTTTAGCGATCGCATTTTCAATCAACTCAACTCCTTGGTCAACCGTCTCTATTCTACTGAGTTTCTTACGCAATTCCCCTGCTCCGGGAAACCCTTTGGCGTACCAAGCCATGTGTTTCCGGGATTGATAAATACCACGCTCCCCCTTATAGTGCCATAGACCTTGTAAATGCTCTTTAGCACATTCAAGCAGTTGTACTGGTGTGGTTGGGGGTAACAGTTGTCCGGTTTTCAGGAAATAGTCTATTTCTCCGACTAGAAAGGGATAGCCCAGGGTTCCCCGAGAACACATTACCCCATCAGCACCGGTTTCTTCCAAGCAGCGCACTGCTGCATCGACGGACAAAATATCCCCATTAGCAATCACTGGGATAGACAGCACATCTTTTACCCGCTTAATCCATTCCCAGCGAGCCGAGCCATTATACCCCTGGTCACGAGTACGGCCATGGAGGGTCAACATCTGAGCCCCGGCATCTTCCATACGTTGGGCAAATTCTACCGCATTGATCTCCTGATTAGTCCAGCCAATACGGGTTTTGACCGTTACAGGTACCTCCACCGCCTTGACTACTGACCGTACAATTGCTTCCGCCGTTTCTGGATCTCGCAGTAAAGCAGACCCGCCACCATTTTTAGTAATTTTATTAACAGGGCAACCCATATTGATATCCACAGTATCTGCCCCTTCTGCCACTGCCCTTTGTGCCGCTTGAGCCAGAAATTCCGGGCGACAGTCGAATAATTGGATACTGATCGGTTTTTCTAATGGGTCTACCTCCATAACCTTGGGCAATTCTCGGAGATACTTTAACTGGCTAGCATGAACCATTTCGGTATACATCATCGACTCAGTGGCGTAGCGACGCACTAGGCGACGAAACACCAAGTCGGTTACTCCAGACAGGGGTGACTGTAAAACCCTGCTGTTGACCTCAACCGAGCCAATTTTAAGGGGTGATGCTAACCGTTGCTGTAATTGTGGAGATAGAAATGGCATTGGGAATGGTGTTGTTTCCGTCGTGATCACCTAATAGCATTTTTTAATTAGGTGAGGTACATTTTTTTTGTTTTATGGAGCAGGGAGCAGGGACTTCGGAGCAGCGATAATTATTTAATAGTAAACAGGGAATGGGGAACAGGGAATAGCTAAAATTCGTACCTCATTGCTATGAAGATTGCTATATTTCTCTTTCATCAGTCTGGGAAAACTTTTGTGATTCCTAAGTTCTGTAACTTTTGTACAAACGGCGATCGCTTCTCTATTTTCTAATAAGAATCAGAAAATAGAGCTAAATCTCAACAACTCTGTGACTGTAACCTGAAAGCGCGATCGCAATCTCCGAGAATGACAGAACACAGATATAGCGCTGATCATACTTAGCTGATCATACTTATAGCAGTACTTATAGCAGTTCTTAATTATCACTCCCGATCTCCCCACAGCTTCCGACTCCCGACTCCCGATTCCCGACTCCCGTTCCCCTCCTGGGAGGGGTTAGGGGTGGGTTCCGATTCCCGACTCCCGACTCCCGACTCCCGACTCCCTATCCCGTTTCAGTTTCAGTTTCCTCTACTACTCTCAAGACGGCAAACACAACTGATTTGTTACGGTTCACACCAATCCCAACAGCCGTTAATTTTCGTAAATTAGACACAGGCAAGGCAACAAAAAGGGGTCAGGAAAAAAACATACATGGGTTTTGACCATAGCAGTCCTAATTCAAACGTGACGGAAATCAGAACTCTTGGTGGATTCTTCCCCAACTTCGGTGATATTCCCTATCTTCCGACTCTCACACCTAATCGAGAATGGCGCTGATTACCCATAACTTTTTTCTTTCCTGCTGCCCCCTGACCGAGACAATCAGTAGATAATCGGTTATTCAATCAAGAACCGTCCCATCTTAGGTTCGGGAAACCACCCTTCATTAGACTGGCAAATCAAGTTCAGTATAAATAATGGTAATCCAACCGATGGTATAAAAACTCGCAACGGTTATTGCTTGAACCAAAAGGCACGGATAATTCTCTAATCCTCTCCTACCCTACCAGTATTTGTAGTTATAGGCACCCGGAACACTCTTATGGCAAAAGTTGTTGGAATTGACTTAGGTACAACAAACTCCTGT
>NZ_JAAHIE010000196.1:10113-12113 GCF_010671945.1 Moorena sp. SIO4E2 | reverse complement strand
AATGTTTTTTGTAGACAAGCCATATGTCTCTGAATTTTTAAAAAGAACTGTCAAAGACAATGGTATCCCTGTAGTAGGTACAGATATAGCCAAGAAGTTAGGGCTTTATAGTGGGACAAACCTAATTAGTGAAGAGCGAGCCATTGAAATGGTTCGAGAGTTAGATAATCCGATCATATATACCACATCTGAAAATGCGATTGGTTGGATATCGAAATATTTAGCTTTTAGCAATCTTCCTCGAAAAATACAGTTATTTAAAAATAAGGTTAAATTTCGAGAACTAATCCAAACAATAGATCCAAACTTCTACTTCAAAGAGGTTCGCACCGACGATTTAAAAAAGATTCAGGTTAAGGAAATTCCACTCCCATGTATCATCAAGCCAAAGGTTGGTTTTTTTAGCATGGGAGTTTATCAGATTTCAAGTCAGGAGCAGTGGTTTAAAACCATTGATTCAATAATTGCAGACACTGCTCCAATGAAAGATTTATACCCTAAGGAGGTATTGGACACTAGTTCATTTATAATTGAACAATATATTACTGGTGAAGAATTCGCTGTTGATGCCTATTATAATTCAACTGGTGAGCCGGTTATTCTAAATATCCTTAAACACATATTTTCCTCAGATGCTGATGTTAGTGATCGGCTTTATATTTCTTCAAAAGCAATCATCGAAAGTAATCTTGAAGAATTTACCGATTTTTTAGATAAAATTGGTAAATTTGCTGGAGTAAAAAATTTTCCAGTACATATTGAGCTTAGACGAGACAATCAAGGTAATTTATTACCGATCGAAGTCAATCCGATGCGGTTTGGGGGTTGGTGTACTACCCCAGATATGTCTTTCTTTGCCTATGGATTTAATCCTTACCTATACTATTACTTACAAAAAAAACCAGATTGTAATGAGATTATTAAAGGAAAAGAAGGAAAAATTTTTAGTATTGTAATCTTAGATAACTCCACTGGTATAGATGTAGATAGTATTAACTCATTTGATTATGATCAGCTAGTTTCAAATTTTGAAAAACCAATAGAACTAAGAAAAACTGATTACAAAGAGTACCCTGTCTTTGGTTTCTTGTTCACGGAAACCAGAGAGGATAATTTTCTTGAGCTTAAAAACATCCTAAATTCAGACTTGAATGAGTTTATATCCACCACTGTTATAACCTGAGACCGAAGAGCCAAGAATTATCGCCCACAGTCGTTAAATTTAGGTGCGACCCCTGGCGAATTAAATTAGCCGTTCGCTTTCCGTTCGCCGTAGGCGACGGAAAGCGCACCTCCATTGATTAAGGCCTCAGAAGAAACCTTAGAATAAAGGCTTAGTCTGAGGCCTTAATCAATAAATTTTGACCCTTTTCTGCATAGCCTGCCAACTAGAAAGGCGACCCTATCCTTACGGTAACTTCTAACCACTATTCTTACAGTAACTTCTAACCACGCCGACCTTGATCCTAGGTCGCCGCTACGCGAACGGTGCTGACGTGGGGCATAAGCGCGGATGAAGCTAACTGAATCTCCAAAAGGTTCCTAAATATATATAGCGCTAAGCTCTATATACCCATTCGATTGATTTGTGATTTATTACTGCTAGAGATAATCATGAATCGATCAATGCGATCGCTAACTTAAACTGCAGCACTAAACAGCAGCAGTAAATTCCAGCACTAGGGAATAATTGCGAACACCCTTGCTGGAAAACCAGAACCTTTCAGGGGCTTAGGAAACGTTACTATTGCGATCGCACCATACTCCGGCACCTGATTCAAGTTAGTCAGCAACTCAATCTGATACTTGTCTTGGCTGAGAATATAGTTTTCTAGGGAATAGTCCCCTTGGCTAGTGGCAATTCCAGGGTCAGTATCAGTTGGTTCATGACCGGAAGCAGTAATGTAGCGTTCTTCGTAAAGATATTTCAGTACTTCAGCACTCCAGCCAGGATAATGGGCAATACCATTAGCGTCAGCATTACGCATTTTGGTCATACT
>NZ_JAAHIE010000196.1:0-9526 GCF_010671945.1 Moorena sp. SIO4E2 | reverse complement strand
ATGAATCAGTGTAAGCATTCAGCTATTAGCCATCAGCTATCAGCCATCAGCTATCAGCAGTCAGCTGACTGCTTTTCCCGTAGCGTGCGCGTAGCGCATATGCTTACGAATCAGTATCCATGCTTTATCCATATGTTCTACCCATACCAAAAATGCTATAGACCAGTTACTTCCTATATTCATTACTCAGGACTGACGTACTGACGCACTTATTCACTCAATTCGACGTCAAACGCTTAGAAATCTGGTTAATTAGTCCACTAACTATGGCTCCAGCCATCAGCACGCCAATGGCGGGAGTAAATACTGGTTCCCAAAGGCTGTACCATAGTTCCAGTCCTAAGGGAATACCAACCGAACGACCAACCAATGCGATCGCAAACCAAAAAAAGCTCAATAAGACTAGAAAAACATCGAACATTAAAACTTGGTTAAGCCAACGGAGCAGTTGCTCTTTCATCTTCAAAATTTCTGGAATTTTAGTTTACTTGTCAACGTTATTAGTTTATTGGTGTGCAGTCATGCTGGTCAAGAGTGAAATAATCGAACTTAAAACCCACGAACCTATCGCCATCTACAATATCACCGATTACATCAGCAAATTACTAGAGGTTACTGGGGTTAAAAACGGTCATGCTTTAGTCTTTTCCAGACATACAACTACTGCGTTAGCAATTAATGAATATGAAGAACGATTACTCGAAGATATCAAAGTCCATCTAAACAAGCTAGCCCCTAAAGATGGTAAATATCTCCATAATGACCTGCACTTAAGGATTGTACCTCCTGATGAGCCGATCAATGCCCACTCTCACCTAATGGCCATGATGCTAAACAACAGCGAATATATTCCTATTATTGATGGAAAATTAGCTTTGGGCACCTGGCAATCGGTTTTATTGGTTGAATTAGATGGTCCTAGAGACAGGACTGTTTTAATTCAACTATGTGGTGAAACCTAAAAACTGTCTTACTACGAATTGGCTGAAGCAGAACGGTTTAACTAAACCTCCTTATCCTAATTATAGATAATTATAGATAGAATGAACTGAGCAAACTCTGTTAATACATTGGTATCAAAGTTGTGTTAAACTAGATAATATTGGACTCGCTCTCACTAATAATCCTTTTCCTTCTCAGAAGGTGGAGTGTCAACATAGTTCTGTTTGAACTGATTGAAGTAAGTTGAGGGTACCAAGAGCGAAACTATGCCGAAATTCTGGTTTAGACTCTACAGTAGCGCTACCATAGTATCACTTCTACTTGCCGCTGGCTTTTGGAAGACTACGCCACTCTACCATGCAGGAAACACACTACTCCCCTCACTAGCAGTATCCCCTGGCAATCAAGTAGTCGATCAGGTTTCTCCCCCAGCCTGCTCTTCTATTGATCCGATTACCAAGGGTATGAAAAAAGAACGAAGAGCAACTGGTATGGCACAATTGGCTCGATCAACAGAAGATTGGAATTTTGTGATCAATGAGTGGATTCAAGCCATTGAGGATTTGCAAGCTATCCCAGCAGACAGTCCTAAACGGATTTTTGCTCAAAAAAAAATTGCTGAATATATCAAGAACCTAGAGTTAGCTTACCTAGAAGCAGTAGCAACCACGTCATCCTTGCCCTTCTCTAGTTTTGATAACGAAATATTTGATCAGCAGCTGCGGCTTTATCTATCCTATATTGCTGCCGTTGGTAGGCCTGACATTCTCATTGTAGGTAGTTCCCGGGCATTGCAAGGGCTTGATCCTCAGCAACTCCAAAAATCCTTAGGGATATTAGGCAAAGGAGAGCTAAAGGTTTTCAATTTTGGGGTCAATGGTGCCACAGCTCAATTTGTTGACTTCCAACTCCGTCAGCTCCTGACTCCAGAACAATTGCCACGGTTAGTGATCTGGGCTGATGGGGTGCGTGCCTTCAATAGTGGACGAGTAGACCGCACCTATCAATCCCTTGTCGCCTCTGAGGGATATAAACGTTTGTTGGCAGGCGATCGCCCCACACTTCCTAAAAGTCAAAAGGAATCAGCCAATACTTGCCAAGCTATTTCTGAGTCTACTATTTCCAGTGTTACTAGTAAAATTTATCAAAAATGGGCACCGGAAACTAGACTTTGGGCAACAGCGACCTTAACTTCAAATCCGCAACCTAGACCCTGCAACCTAGACCCTGCAACCTGCAACCTGCAACTGGTTTCAAAACAGTCAACTCCCGCCAACACTGGCTATAGTACTTTTGCCATCAATGCTAATGGTTTTCTCCCTATGAATGGCACCTTTAACCCAAAAATTTACTATCGGAGCCATCCACGAGTGTCAGGGAGATATGATGCCGATTATCAGCCCTTCAGTTTTGCCGGTAAGCAGACTACTGCTGTCAATGCTATTAAAAGCTTTTTGAAGAAACAAAATATTCCCTTAGTGGTGGTTAACTTACCCCTTACCAAAGACTATTTAGATCCAGTGCGTCTGAGTCGTGAACAGAAATTGCAACAGTGGATGCTCAAACAAACTGATCAAGGATTTATCTTTATCGATATGGGGAGGCAGTGGCTAAACCAAAATCAGTATTTTGCTGATCCGAGTCATCTGAATCAATACGGCGCAGCAGCAGTGGCTAGCGAGTTGGCCGCTAATCCCCAGATTCCTTGGCCTTGACCCACATCAAATTCATAACTTTTTGCGCCCTCAATCGCCAATTATTGTAGGGGGTGATGGATTAATACCAAATTAAAACAGTTTTAATACATTGATTCGATTAACTTTAAATAAACTTTAGATAAACTTTAGATAAACTTTAGATAAACTTTAACTTAAATTTCTTATATCAAAGGGTGTGATGTGTATTAAAAATTTAAAATTGAAAATGTAATTATTCAGGTCTTGGGGTTGTTTTTGAAGCTCTTTTGTTCATTTTGCCAGAAAAATGACTCAAACTGTATTAAACGATCCAAATTTGCTGGTTTTTGCTGCCAAATCCACAACTTACAGAGTTTGTCAACCCCTAAACCTAAATAATTACCTAGACAATTAACGATTAATAATTAACAATTAACAATTAACGATTTACCTGCATAGCAAGTGATTAAACTGGAGGAGATATTATTCCCCCAGTATCCCTTCCCTTTAAACGCTAGTCTCTTTACATGTTCTTGAAAGCTTTCCCTTCCAAGCCATACACCCTAAAGCAATAACGTTTAACAGACCCAATATAGAACTTGGTTCTGGTACTTGTTCGATTGAATAGACAGTAGTTGTGCCACTGACCTCATTGTTAACAACTAGCATCGGTGTGTCGTAGGGACTATCCTCTGCTGATATGAACAGCAATCCTTCAGGACCAAGATCCCCTGCTGTACCAGCCTCAGGATCCCCTAGGAAGTCGCGGTTGTTGATGTAATTCACAAAGAATGGATTTTCAGGATCGGTAACGTCATAGACTATGAAGCCACCAATCTGCTCAAAACCGATGAAGGCAAAGGTGCGACCGAATAACTCAACCACTCTGATGCCCTGGGGTTCCGGACCTCTATTGTCGCTGCGGGTATCAAAGTTGTTTTCCTCACCCTCAGCGTTGAAGAAATCCGGAAATAGGTCAGCAGTTATTTGTTCAAAAGCATCGCCACTGTCAAAAACTAGCTCTAAGCCATCCTGTGTTACCTCCCAAATTGAGAAGGAGCGTCCTCCAAAGGCAAACAGTTGGTCAAAGTCACCGTCTCCATCAGGGTCACCATTGATCGTTGAAACTTGCAAACGTCCTAGAACATCATCTTCTTGTAGAGCGATCGCATCAGGGAAGGCAGTTGGGTCTAACACTAAGTCATTTATCCGTTCATCTTCCTCGAAAAACGTTTCTTCTTCACCGTCTAAGTCACCCTCAATCCGGAGGAAATCGCCTTCGTTAGCACTAACTAAGTAAGTTATGCCGTCAACGGTATAGACATCAAGTTGGTCTGGCTGGAATAACCCAAACACTGGCCTGTTTTCGATATTGATAGCATCGTCTCTATCGCTAGTATCTAAACCATTATTAGGCTCACTGTGATCTTTGACACCGAGACCCACAACCTTGGAGAACTCATTAGTTTCTAGATTGAGAACACCAATGGCATTGTTTTCCTGAAGTGCTACCCAGGCAGTTTTACTATCGTGTGAGACAGTGATGTTTTCCGGTTCGATATCCCGATCAGGGGTAATCGGAGACTCGAATAAATCCTCAATGCCGAATTCCTCCTGGGATGAAGCCTCAATTTTTTCGAATGCATCGACAAACAGCTGCACTCCCTGGTTTTCCAGATCCTGTTTTGAGAACGAACTAAAGTCTGCAGTCTTGACAGTAGGATGCTTCGGGTCAAGAAGGTCGATAATACTAACCGACCCCTTTGGATTAACGATCTGACCTAAAGTCTCTGAAAAGGCTGGCTCTCCTTCATTGGCAACTAGTAACTTTCTGCCATTTGGGGTAAAGGTTACCGCGTCAGGCAAGGCACCAACTGTGACCGATGTTTTGAAGTTACCGTTGGTGTCAAAGAAAGCCACTGTTCCTGGATCAGTTCCCACTTCATTGGCTACGGAAACCGCTAGTAAGCCATTGCTAGAGGCAATACTGGTTGGTGTTGCCCCAAACGATGCCAGGGGGATGGTGGTGGATAACGAGAGGTTGCCTCCGACAAAATCCAGGACATCGACTTGATTGCTACTAGCATTGGTAACGAATAACCTTTGGCTGAGTGGATCGAAAGTCGATATCTCCGCCGCTCCATCATCGAAGATTCCCGTGGAAAAGGTAGAAATCGGTTTGATGTTTAGGGAGAAGGCGGCGGCAGGTGATGTTAGTATACCCAACAGCAATGTTGAGTATAAGGTTGATTGTATGATTTTAGGCATTTTTCTAGGAAAAATGGATGGACTCTGATGTTTTACCATGGTGTTCCTGGCTGTGTCTAGGTATAGGTAATACTTAGCTAATACTGTAAATGAAATGCCTCTGATCCAATTTATGATGCAATTTATATGAGCAATTTTTTATATCAGTGATCAATTTCGTGTAGTTCTAGTAATATTCACTGAGACTTCACCAACTCTTTACTGAAACTTCACAAATTCTTTACTCAATCTTTAAATAAGGAATCACCACAGCCTGATGGGATAACTTTAATTTAAAAGCTAATCCAACTTTGTTTCACGCCACTTTGGCGGTAATTTACAGAATATGATTAAGAAATATTAGCATAGTTTGGGATATCTGATTAAGTTTTTATCTAAAAACTTAATTATAACTCTGAATATTAATCATAATTACTATTTGTTTTGTTATAGTTTTTTATATATAAAACTAGCTATTGTTATTTGTTTTTAACAAATATATTAAATATTATTTATGTATAGCAGAGTGTAAAATGCCGTATCAATATTATTTAGGGTAGTTAACCTTTTTACGCCAAATTTAGAGCGTCGAGCTAGTTATACGACCAAGTATAATTTTCAATTATAACTTAATCCTGGAACGAAAAATAATTAAATTAATATAAAATTGTTTAACATTAATTTAATTATGTCGTTATTATTTGATATTTAGCTTACTATTGTTAATGGGAATATATTCCATATATTTAAAAAAAACACTAAATATACAAAAAAATACAATTATAAACTATAAAAAACTACAATAATGCAATTCGATATAGTCTAGTATAAGGTGTACATTAAGATCCCATAACTATTAAGTTGTCAAAACAATTGCTAGTAAGTAGATAATGTGATATGACCAGATAAAGTGATACCATATAAAATAGCTCCTAGGTTCTACCACACTAATGCATCTACTCCGATGCTCAAGAGTCATTGTCTAACCGGGAGGTAATCTATGACTTCTCAAGAAACCGGAGCTTCGAGCTATGCAAGGTCTGCTTTAGCACAGGGTGTCTATGGGGAGGTGAAACTGGTGAAACTAAGGTACTTTCAAAGAGATGATTGTTCGGAGGCAATACCTACTAGGACAAGGAAAAGGGCTAAGGAAAAGGCCTTGGGGTAAGAGGAATACCTTTTCCCTTTGTCCATCAGGCGAGTGTGTCATTCCCTCTAAGCATGCAACTCGCTCTAGCCCAACTGCACTAGGGTGTTCTGGCATTAAGTTTTCCTGTATTGATCTTCACCTAACCCAAGCAATTACTAAGGCATCTACAGTTCAAGGGGATAACCGAATCAGTGAATTTACCTATGGGCTTTTGTGTTGAGGTAGAGTGTCCTGCAGTAAATCGCTATTCTTAGGTAGATTCACTGAAAACTTTGCTAAGTTGGCTAAGGTAGCCATCCTGACATGGCTAACCCTAGTATCTACCTGTGAAGACATCGGTTCTAACTGTAATTGAGAGTAGGACACTATGTTAACCAAGCTGTTAGGAAAAGTTATGCTCGTTGGTCTGCTCACTTCATTAGTGAGCTGTACTCAACCAGCAGATCAATCAAAGCCTAACTTAGAGCCATCAACAATTTCTGAAGACACGAAGGTGATTGTCTTAGGTGATATTTCAAAAAATCCAGCTAAAAAGATCCGCCGCTTCCAGCCCCTGGCAAATTACCTGGCTGACAAGTTGAGTCAGTTCGATATTAAAACTGGCGAAGTAAAAATTGCCTCGGATTTTCCTACCATGATCAACTGGCTCAAAGAAGGGGAGGTACACCTATACTTCGATAGCCTCTACCCAGCCATGAGGATTAATGAAGAGTCTGGTGCTCAAGCAATTTTGCGCCGCTGGAAACGGGGTGATGCTGAGTACCACACGATTATCTTTACTATGAAAGACCGAGGGATTAAATCCCTAGCTGACCTCAAGGGTAAGAAGATCGCGTTTGATGATAGACAATCGACCTCTGGCTATATGTTACCTATGGCTTATCTGATTGAAGCAGGTTTGAAGCCTAATGAAAAGGGATCAAGCAGTGATGTAGTGGCAGCTAATGAGGTGGGGTATATCTTCAGTGATGATGATGAAAATACTATCCAATGGGTGATTAGCTCAAAGGCAGACGCTGGTGCAGTGGATAACCAGACTTTCGAGCAAGTCCCCGAGGATGTCCGCCAAGCCATGAGTATCTTGGCTGAAACAGAAAAAGTACCTCGGCAAGTCGTGATGGTTCCAGGCAATATGGATCCTGAGTTACTGGCTCAGCTCAAGAGTATCCTGAGTACCATGCATAACGACCCCAAGGGCAAAGAAGTGCTGACTAAGTTCCAGAAGACTGCTAAGTTTGATGAGTTCCCAACTCTACAGGGGTTGGAAAGGATGCAACAGTTATACAACATTGTTGAGAATCGGTAAATTGCATGGGCAGATTTAGCTGGAGACAATGGCCATTAGCCACTAAACTGACAATGACCATGACTAGCTTGGTGATTGTGGCAGTGGCTAGTGTCACCATGCTATCTCTGCACCGTGAGCAACAAACCTTTCGTAAAGAACTCAAGCAACAGGCTAATCTATTGCTTAATACTCTGATCCTAGTGACTGCTGATGCGCTCTACCTTGCAGATCCTGATTCTTTGGAGCAGGTCATGGAGCAGCTGGGGGATCAGGGGTTAGTGGAGGAGGGTTTTATCTACCAAAAAGATGGACGGATCGTAGCCAAAGCCGATTCGGTAGATGGTCAGGTGTATAGTATCGAGAGTGACCCTGTTGGCGAGAAGCTGCTAAGGCTAAAACGTGATAAGATATATGTTGATTGGGATGCTGACCAACTTACTGTTGGGAAAGCAGTGATTCTCGGGAATCAGACAGTGGGAGCGATTAGTGTCGGACTGTCTACAGCTCCCCTGAACAATAAAATTGCTGCGGTACGCAATCAAGGTCTAGTGGTGGCAATAACTGCAGCCGCTGCCGGTACCCTGTTGGCACTGCTGCTGAGTCGGTCAATCACTGAACCATTGCAACAGATGACTGCTGCAACCCAGCGTCTGGCGGCTGGGGACTTGAACCAGAAGATTACTGTTCACACCAAGGATGAGCTAGCGGTGTTGGCAGATTCCTTTAACCGGATGACTTCCCGGCTGCGAAAACTCATTGAAAGTTTGGAACAGCAAACCGCAGATCTGCGCCAAAGTGAAGGTAAAAATCGAGCCTTGCTCAATGCTATTCCAGATTTAATGTTGCACTTTAGTCACGATGGTACATTTCTAGATTATAAAGTGGCAAGGAATCAGAACTCTTTTGGGTCTTTTGATCAAGTCTTGGGTAAAACGGTGTATGATGCATTACCACTAGAGATAGCTCAACTTTATATCCGCAATGTTCAGCAAGCTTTGGAAACTGGGGAGACCCAAATCTTTGAACATGAGAGGTTTATTAATGGCCAACGCCGCCATTTTGAAGCACGGATTGTGGTCAGTGGAGATAAAGAAGTGCTGACCATTGTCCGGGATATTACGGAGAACAAGTTGGCTCAGATTGAGTTGCAACAGGCAAAAGAAGCGGCTGAAGAAGCTAACCATGCCAAGAGTGCCTTTATGGCTAGTATGAGCCATGAGCTACGGACACCCCTTAACGGTATTCTTGGCTTAAGTCAGTTGCTCTGGGAAGATGCCGAGGAGTTAGGCTATGACGAGTTCGTCTCTGACTTAAAGGAGATTTGGAACTCTGGTACGCACCTGCTCACACTGATCAGTGATGTTCTAGACATTTCAAAGATTGAAGCGGGCAAGATGAACCTGTACTTAGAAAGCTTTGATGTTACTACCCTGATAGTGGAATTGGAAAGCCTTGCTAAGCCACTGATGCAGAAAAAGAACAATAGTCTAAAGATCAGCAGTGCTGACTCTCTCGGCACAATGGTGGCTGACCGGACTAAGCTCAAGCAGGTTCTGTTAAACTTGCTAAGTAATGCTGCTAAATTCACTGAAACAGGCACGATTACTTTTAGCATTAAGCGTGAAGGAAGTAACCATAGCAATGGCAAGAACGAACTGATCTTGGAGTTATCCCAACCTTATTCGAGATCCTCAAGTGCTTCCTACACCACAATCGATATTCCTACCTCCTCCAATACCTTAGCGAATCTCGAATCTGATCATTGGTTGATATTCTCGGTAGCTGATACTGGCATTGGTATGACTCCAGAACAACTTAACAAAGTATTTCAACCATTTACCCAGGCAGATAATTCAACCACCAAAAAGTATGGTGGAACGGGTTTAGGTCTTTCCATCAGCCAACGCTTCTGCCAGATGATGGGTTGTCAAATTACGGTGGAAAGCCAGATTGGTGTTGGCTCTACTTTTAGCATCCGTTGCCCTGCTATAGTAAATGACCCCAAAACAGAAACACCTAAGGGCATTATGGGTAATGGGTAATGGGTTAAGTGAAGGCAAAAGGTATAGCACTACGCATTCAGATGTTTGACATTGTCTTGATGCAAAGCGCGAGTGGTTTGAAGTTACCGTAAGAGAGTGGAGCCTTATTAAAAAATATTTAACCCTTTTCTGCATAACCTGCCGACATTAAAGGCGACCCTCTCTAAGGTTTCGTCTCCGG
>NZ_JAAHIE010000195.1:0-12121 GCF_010671945.1 Moorena sp. SIO4E2 | reverse complement strand
CCCTTCCCCTAACTTACCCTAAAGTAGCTGAGGGCTGATATCAGATCAGGATGATTACCCTTAATCAAAATCTCCCCCATCTCCCACACTCCCCGCGCCCGGGCCCCACACTCCCCACACTTCCCGCGCCCGGGCCCCTAGATTATGGGTATTCAACCGGACTTGATATGAGTGGGTCAGTTTTGAGTGGTTCAGTTTTCTTGTCTAAATCTCATCTAACTTTCATTTATTAGTTAGGGCGATTTCAGGATGGTAGTTCATTATAATAATTAAGCAACTAAAACAATGATTCAATTCATTTTTTATTACTAGGAGGAAGTGTTATGAAACGTCTAATTGTTGGTGGTTTATCCGTATTGTTAATGGCAGCAGCAACTCCGGCTGTGCAAGCAGAAACAACTGTTGTTAAACACAACTCTTTAAACAATGCTCTGCTCAGTCAACGAATAGCCTCTACTATCGCCACAGGAAGCTTTATCACCGTTGATAGAGGGCATCGCACTCAAGGAAATGCCAAGATTGTCAATGAAAATGGTAAACGCTATCTAGAATTCGATCAATCCTTTAAAACTGGTAGTGGCCCCGATGTGAATGTAGTCCTGTATCGGAACAGCAGTGTACCTCGTAAAATTCAACCACGAGACTATGTAACCCTTGCCCGACTCAAGCAATTCAGTGGTGCTCAACGCTATGCTATTCCTGACGACTGGAATCTTGATGAATTTGGCTCTGTAGCAATTTGGTGTCGTCGGTTTAACATCACCTTTGGTTACGCTTCCCTATAAAAGAGGTACTTTCGTCCTGGGTTAATGGGAGTAGGGAGTCGGGAGTCGGGATGCAGTACGGTCAAAGGGAGCTAGTTGCTCATCGCTTCATCCGTTCCGTCGCAAGGTAGCCAGCTCCTGATCTTCCCCTACACCCTACACCCGGTCACCCCACACCCAGCAAGGCTTTTAAGGCTGTTTGTCACCCCGTCAGGAACAATGTAGGCTTGAACCTCCCCATCCGTCGCAGGAATGGGGTATCCTTTGCACAACCACCGTTGGTTGTTATCGACCTGGGCGTAACTTTCCCGCGCACCGTTCCCGTAGCGTGGCCTATGGCCAGGGTACCTGAGTAGGGTCAATACCCAGTTTTTTTTGAGACCCTTACTTTTTATATTAACACTATTTGAGAGGGAAAATTCATCCCCAGAGACGAAACCTGATGGTGAGGGTCGCCTTTATGGTTAAAGATGAAACGTAAGTATTCAGCCGTCAGCCGTCAGCCGTCAGCTAATCAATGGGAGGTAAGCACCGATCGCAGAATTAATTACCTACTCGCCATCTCTGTAACCCTTACATTGTAAGGCTTTGAGTTTTGTAAAATGTGTAATCAATTTTGTGTACCTGCTTAGTAAATAAGCTGGGGGGTGCTGGTACGGCTGGTTGAAAATCCCTGCTGGTTTTACTAATCCGACCCCGTGCAGTTCTCGTGCCTGATCGCTGATCGCTGATCGCTGATCGCTGAATACTTACGATGAAACCTTAGAGGTTGTCTGAGAAGTCTCATTTGCTACATCCAAGCCCCCTAAATCCCCCAATTTTGGGGGACTTTTAGAAGCAAATTGACTCTTGTTCCCCCCAAAGTTGGGGGGCTAGGGGGGCAAAATTCAGTATCAAAAAACTTTTCAGATATCCTCTTAGACAGGGGAGCCTTTCTGGTCGGCAGGTTATGAATAAAAAGGTTAAAAATTTTGTAATAAGGCTCCCCTGTCTTACGGTATAGCAGAAGTCAGAAGTCAGAAGTCAGAAGTCAGAAGTAAAACTATTGCTATACTTAGCTTTGAGACTTTTGTCATGTCCTAACTGCCCTGGCGACTGCTATAACTCCCAAGGCAGGCTATGCAAAAAAAGGTTAAAACTTATTGATTAAGGCGACCCTCTCCTTACGGTAACTTCAAGACCTAAGAGGACGGGGTATTCTTTTCCCTCTCAAACTCTCCCACTCTGATAATTACCGGGATATTGTTGGGCATAATCTTCGAGTTTCTTGACTAAGGTATCAAATTCTTCGTTTGTCATGGGTTAATCTCCTATTGACTAAGTCTGTTTGACCCAGTGTCTAGTTATAGTTAGCCCAAGTTGGTAGTCTTCTTGATCAAGAAAACGCCTTTTTGAGAATTAAATTTATTTGACAATTTAATTATTTCCCCAATTTCCCCGCAAAGATCAGGTAACGCTTAACCCAACGCTCTAGAATAACAGTGAACACTAGGGGTAAGCCAGAACAGTAACGTGCAGCTAAAGCAAGTCATTATTATTCACAAAGCTGGAGACTCCCAAGGAAAACGTTGCGCAGAAAAATGCGCTCGGGAGTTGGAAACACGCCAGTGCAAGGTTCTGATCGGACCAAGTGGCGCGAAAGATAATCCCTACCCAGTCTTTTTAGCTTCTGCCACCGAAGCCATTGATTTGGCAGTGGTTCTCGGGGGGGATGGGACAGTATTGGCAGCCGCAAGACATCTGGCTCCGGAAGGAATACCAATTTTGGCAGTAAATGTTGGAGGTCATCTGGGATTTCTGACCGAACCTATCGAAGAATTTAAAGACACTGAGCAAGTATGGAACCGACTATTAGAAGACCGCTATGCAGTTCAGCGGCGGATGATGTTAGAGGGGGCTGTGTTTGAGGGAAACCGCACTGACCTGACACCAGTTAGCGGACGCTTTTTCGCACTCAATGAAATGTGTATTAAACCTGCCTCTGCCGATCGGATGATTACCTCAATTCTGGAAATGGAAATTGATGGAGAAGTAGTGGATCAATACCAAGGGGATGGACTAATTGTTGGGACTCCCACTGGTTCCACTGGCTATACTGTTTCCGCTAATGGTCCAATTTTGCACGACTCGATTGAAGCGATCGCAGTAGCACCGATTTGTCCGATGAGCCTTTCCAGTCGTCCTTTCGTGCTCCCCTCTGGCTCTGTTGTCAGTATCTGGCCCTTGGGGGATTATGAACTAAACACTAAACTCTGGATGGATGGTGTGCTCGCAACCTCTATTTGGCCTGGACAACGGGTGGACGTGCGTAGAGCAGATTGTCAGGCCAAGTTCATTATCCTACGGGAACAGTATTCCTATTACCAGACCTTAAGGACTAAGCTTCAGTGGGCTGGTACTAGAGTCACCTACAGTAACAACCACCGCAATTGAGTCAATTGCTTAGTTAATGGGGAGAGTGGGAAGTGTGGGGAGTGGGGGGAGTTTGAGGAGTTTGGGGACAAAATTTCAAAAATAAATCATAACGGAGGGTTAACGGTGGGATTTCTGAGTATTCTACCAATCAGCAATGCCCACTAGACATCTCCAAAAATTAACCTCAAACCCTTGCACTGCCTGGGTCAAAACCGAGTTTCTGGAGATGTCTACTTGCTATAATTGTGTCTAGTCAATTATGTTCATTACCATTAACTGTTTTGATATTCAGATAAAAATGACTAATTTTGAAGCAATTCCAGAAACTAAAATTCCTAAGACAATAGAGCAAATCTCGTCTTCATCAATTTCAAGACCTTCAGTTTTAATCAATATCGGTTCTTATTTATTCCTGGCTGGTGGGGTTGGGGTTGGAATGGCCTCTATTTTTATCTCACACCGTCAAATATTGCTAATCGTTAGCGCTGCTTGTGTTGCGGTTTTTCTATTTCTGTTTCTATTTAATCAACAATTGTGGCAAGACTATAAAGAAGCTAATCATCAGTCGCAACTGACCAAAAAATCTAAACTGTGTAGTGGGCTTTGGTGCGGTAATAATTCCACAGAGAATAACCCGATAACTCTAGCGATAGAAAAAGCATTAACCTATAGCCAGGAGTTGATTGACGATTATAAAAAGACCCGCAAGACCTCCCGAAATGCTTACTATATTGCCCAAATGTTAACCATTATTTTATCGGGAATAACACCAATTTTAGTCTTGCTAGACAAATTAGAAACTGGTTCGGCATTACTAAAGTGGCTCCCGGTAATCTTTCCAGCGGTTGCTTCTATTGTTGCTAGTGTGTCTACTTCCTTTCCGTTTCAAGAAAATTGGATTGCTGCCAACACTACTGTAGAATTGTTAGAGGCGGAACAGGAAAAATTTGTCTTGGGAGTTACTCCAGCTTATCGCTTTTCTGATTCACCCGATGGCGCGCGACGTCAACAACAATCACAAAAGGCCATAGAACATTATATTGTTCAGGTGAATAAGATTCATCTCAAGCAAGTGCAATCCTCTGATGGCAATCAGTCAGCGGAGAAGAATGAAGAATGAAGAATTAAGAATGTAGAATGAAGAATGTAGAATTAAGAATTAAGAATGTAGAATGTAGAATGAAGAATTAAGAATGGTGAAGGCAGAATAGTGAATGGTGAATTTAGAATGCAGAATCCAGAATGGTGAAGCTAGAAGCCAGAAGCCAGAAGCCAGAAGCCAGAAGCCAGAAGCCAGAATGGTGAATTCTAAATTCCCAATTCTAAATTCTAAATTCTCTTCAATTCTAAATTCCCAATTCTAAATTCTCTTCAATTCCCAATTCTAAATTCTAAATTCCCAATTCTAAATTCTCTTCAATTCTAAATTCTAAATTCTAAATTCTAAAATATCGGTACTGATGGGTCAGCTACAGACAGTCGCACCCGCTTCCCTACGGGTAACTGAGTGCTAAGGTTGGTGCGAGCGTGGAGTTTTGTGCCGGAAGCGGTTTGTAAACAGTAGCGGTATTCACGACCTAGGAAGTGTCGGTCTTGAATCACTACGGTGGAGTCATCATCAGCCTTGAGAAGTACATTTTCTTCCCTAAGCATCAGCTCCCCTTGCTCCAGCTGATCCAGTTTTGTATTAAGTATGGCATCATTGACTCTGATGGCAAAGGAGCCTACTTCTGTTTCCCATAGGTCTCCTCTGCGTTGGGCTGGTAAAAAGTTGGCTTGGGTGACGAATTCTGCTACAAAGCGAGAGCTGGGATTGGTATAGATTTCTTCTGGTGTCCCCAATTGCTCTAATCGACCAGAACGCATTACTCCCACTTGGTCGGATATCGACAAGGCTTCTTCTTGGTCATGGGTGACAAAAATAGCAGAGGTGCCGGTTTCTTTGAGAATAGCTCGCACTTCCTGACGCAACCGCAGACGCACTTGGACATCCAGATTGCTGAGGGGTTCATCCAATAGAATTAATTTAGGTTGCGGGGCTAAGGCACGGGCTAGGGCTACTCGCTGCTGCTGACCACCAGAGAGTTCGTGGGGATAACGTTTGCCCATGCCAGCTAATCCGACTAATGCGATCGCATCTTCCGTATTACCCTTGACACAGACACCACTCTTCTGTTTCCGATTCTGCTTAAGCCCAAACGCCACATTCTCTGCTACGGTCAGGTGAGGAAATAGAGCATAGTCTTGAAATACCATACCAGTATTGCGCTGTTCTGGTGGTAACCAATACCCTGGCCCAGTCACTTTCCGTCCTGCCAATACCACTAGTCCCGCTTGGGGTCGCTCAAACCCAGCTACAATCCGCAGTAAAGTCGTTTTGCCACAGCCAGATGGCCCCACTAATCCCAGTAAATCCCCTTCATGGAGGGTAAACGACACATTCCCCACTGCTGGCTCAGTGGTTTGATCAAAGTGTTTAGTAATCCCTTCTAAATGTAGAATTGCTGGTTTTGTCATGAATTGATAGTGAAAGTTATTTTGTTGAAGGTTGAATGTTGGCAGGTTGAATGTTGGCAGGTTGAATGTTGGCAGGTTGAGTAGACCTGACAGGATCAGTAGTTTAATCTGAGTTATGGAAAGCTGACGGCTGACCGCTGAGGGCTGAATGCTTACCTACTAGTTACAGTCTCTCCTTGCGCCTTTTGCTAGGAAGCTGCCAGCAATCATCGAGCCAGGATATTAACTCCTGGCGCGGAAGGGTTAGCTGTCTGAGGATACTCCAAATTTGAATCAAAGCCGTGACATTATCGATTTCAGCTCTCAAGGGCTGGTCAGTCTTACAGTGACAGGGAATCTCTAGCTCTTGCAAGCGCCGATAGACTTGCCATCGGTCTCCCCACTTGATCTCTATCACTTGACTGGCCTCTGATTCAGATATAGATGGATCCATAATCAATAATGAAATAGTTTTTTAGTGACATCCTCCTACACCAAATCAACGATTATGGTGTAGGCTTCCCAACCTCACGATTGGGCATTCCTAGTTTTTCTCTTACGAGATTTTGCCTCTGACCTAGATCGGGTCTCCCCAACCCCCGGCAGACCGACTGCATAGGCGTTTTCTATTCCGCAGAGTCCCTGCGTACTGACTTGTTCTAAACCACGCCACCTGATTACTTGGGCAGCTGCATGGTCTCTATCCGTTCTATATCCACAACCATTACATTGATGTACCCGCTCCGAAAGCCCCTTTTTGCCGGTATGAGTTCCACACTTGGGACAGGTTTGGGAGGTGCCATTAGGATCGACACGCCCACAGTAGACCTGGTGCTTAGATGCTACCCACTCCAAGATGTTGAGAAACTGACCAAAGGCGGCGTCGAGGGTATGCTTCCTAAGCATCCCTCTACTCATTGCCAAAACATTCAAATCTTCAACGAAAACCATCCCCACTCCTTCAGTGGAACAAAGATGATTCGCCAGCTTGTAGTGGTAGTCTTTGCGGGTGTTAGCAATGTGGTTGTGGAACCTGGCCAGCTTTAGTCTCACTCGTTCTCGATTTTTAGAACCCTTGTTAGTTCTGGCGTACTTGCGTTGCAGCAATTTCAGCTGGCGGTGCAAACTAACCAGAAATCGGGGTCTACAGATCAACTCAGACTCAGATGTTGCCAGAAAGCAGCTAAGCCCGAGATCAATGCCGATGGCCTTACCATGAGGCTTAACTTCCGGTATCGAGATATCAGAAGAAATAGCAATAACTGCTTCCCATCTATCAGCCTTTCTCAACACCCTTACCTGTTTAACCACAAACCCATCAGGGATAGGTCGATGCAGGTTGATCGGCACTTTCCCCAGCTTGGGAAGTTTGATTTGCCAACCCGTAATTGGGTTGGATTTGAACTGAGGAAAAAGTAGGGACTTGAGTTGCCCATACTTCTTGAAACGAGGAAAGCCAAAGCCTCTTGTTTTAAAAAAGTCCCAAGCATTATGCAACCGACGAAGAGTAGTTTGAAGTACTTGCGAAGGGGCTTGTTTCAGGCGGGGAAATACTTCCTTAGCTTTAGGGAGGGCGTTTTGCTGATCATAATAATTAGGAAAAGGAATATCAGCTGGAATGATGTATTCCGACTGCAAAGAGCAACAATTAACACGACATTTGCGCGAATTTATCCAGTCTTTGATTTCTCCCAATCCTTGGTTGTAAAGCAGGCGAGAAACCTCCAACCATTCGAGCAATTGTTGCTCTTGAATGGCGGATGGATAGATTCGGTAACAGTAGTTCATTGTTAGACTCATACCACTTTTAGGGGTATTGAAACCCAGAAAACTACCCTGGGAGGTTCATGTATCCCCCAGACCCCCCGCTAGTTAAAAGCTGGAAGCAAGCTGCCTTGGTTAAGGGAAGATTTGAGCAGCCAGGGATTAGTTATTGCTAATGCTCATAGACTAGTTTAGTCTATTTAGGTTTCAAATGCAAAGCTTTCTCAACTAATTTACAAAAAAAATATTATTAGGACTTACGAAGTTTACTGGGTTTTGCCCCCCTGCCCCCCAATTTTGGGGGGTAATGATGTCAAAGTCCCCCAGAATTGGGGGATTTAGGGGGCAATTGCCTAAGTCTTGATTATTTCAACAGTTGCCAGTGGGAGAATAGCACTGGAACACCGGGAGATGGCGTGATCAGGAGATGGAAATATCTAGGGCAAGGGGTGTAAGCACTTATAGATAATTTTGTCAACTATAATTGCAACTACAATCCAGCAATAGATGTAGGGTGGGCAGTGCAGCAGACCAATCAGATCAGCTCCCCATCCCATCCCAAAGCACTGCCCACCAACTGCCTGGAAATAGAAACTGGCAAGATGCCAGTTCTACCAAGATGCCCATTCCACTGGGTGAGCATAGCAGTAGAGCGGGCATCCTGCCCGCCCCAACATATATTGAAACTGGCAAGATGCCAGTTCCACTACAATCGAGCAATAGATGTAGGGTGGGCAGTGCAGCAGACCAATCAGATCAGCTCCCCATCCCATCCCAAAGCACTGCCCACCAACTGCCCGCCCACTATAATGAATGACAAGGGTGCCAGATAATTCAACCTTCATAATTCATACAAGATCCTTAAGATGATCAATTGGGATCCCTATCTAGCATCAATCCGTAACACCTACGCCAAATGGTGGCAAGTTTATACCCTCACCGATGTCCAAGGCCGCAAGCCCAAGCCGCAGCAACAGACCCCTAGACTGTTTAACTTTAACCTGATGGTCCAAACCATCAAGTCGGAGCAGCCACAACCAGACGAAAATCGGGAAGAAATTGAGCGCTTACCTGTCCTAGAAGGATTGCTCAAGTATGCTACTGACCATGTTTTACTAGTGGGTCGTCCGGGTTCCGGCAAATCCACTGCGTTATTGCGATTGTTGGGGGATGATGGGATACCAGGGAAAATTCCGGTGCTGGTGGAACTGCGATATTACCAGACATCCGTGTTGGAGTTAGTACGGAATTTTCTGAAACGCCATGGTGTACTGCTGGACTCCACGGAGATCGAAAGACTATTGTTTGATGGAAAATTCTGGTTACTGATCGATGGGGTAAACGAGCTACCCTCAGAAGCAGCACGTGTCGATTTGACTCAGTTTCGGAGGGATTACCAGAAGCCTACTCCCATGATTTTCACCACTAGGGATTTAGGAGTTGGTGGTAACTTAGGGATTGAAAAGAAGTTGGAAATGCAACCCTTCCGCTGTTCCCATCAATTCTATGTTAAAAACTCAACTATAAATGCTATAAAATGAATATAATAAATACAGCATAATCTTTATTACAACAATTACCAAGTATCAGCGATCAGGAGTTACAACAAAACTATCTGAATTATTTTAAATGGACAGAACCTCTGGTGCTGATGCTGCAATTGGTAGATGATCAAGCCCAAGCCCAGCGGGTTGTCAAGTTAGGATTAGCAGTGGATTGGAAACTGGGAGCCAGGTTAGCCGGAGCAGTAAAACCGGAGTTTCAGGAGCAGACTGTTGGGTTGGTGGCTGGGTTAAAGGTTCCGACTTTACTTAAGCTTCAGTTGTTGGGAATAACTGGATCAGACAAAGCGATACCTGAGCTAAGTAAATTCCTGACTCATAACAACTTTGCTGTGCGTAGGAGTGTGGCAGAAGCTCTCGAAAAAATTGGGACAGAAGCCACCATAGACCCGTTAAGTAAATGCCTGGATGATCCCGAATCAAATGTGCGTAGGAGGGCGACATATGCTCTGGCTGAAATTGGCACAGAAGCCACGATTGCTCCCTTAAGTAAATGCCTGGATGATGAGGACTCACTTATACGTACGAGGGCGGCAGAAGCTCTAATTGAAATGCGGTCACCAGCAACTATCGATGTTTTGATTAAACTCCTTAAATATAAAGACCTTTATGAAAGGTGGAAGGTACCCTATACTTTAGCTCAAATCGGAGGTCAATCAGCTACTAAGGCGTTGATTAAACTGTTGGAAGATCAAGACCAGAATGTTCGCCGTTATGCGGCTGATGCTCTGGGAAAAATTGATTCAGAAACCGCTGTTGATGGTCTCCTTAGCTGTCTAGATGATCAAAGCGTTATGGTAAGGAGAAGTGCAGTGACAGCCTTGAGTAAAATCCAGTCACCAGCAGCTATTGATGGGCTACTTAAATTCCTGGAAGATGAAGACTATGATGTCTATTCTACTGCAGCAGATGCGGTGATGAAAATTTCGTCACTAGCTCCTAGAGATGGTATGAGTAGACTCCTCAATTATGAAGATTCCTATGTGCGCATAAATGCTGCAAAAGCTCTGGTTAACTTCCAATCACCAGAATCCCTAGAATCATCAGTAGTTATTGATCCTCTGATTAAACTCTTGAAATATGAAAAGCGTCATGTAAGGTATATTGCGAAACCAGCTCTGGTAGAAATTGGTTCATTAGATGCTATTAATGAACTGATTAAACTCCTAGACGATGAAGACGCTGATTTACGTATTTGGGCAACAGAGGCTTTGGGAAAAATTGGCTCAGAAGCGGCTAGTGATGGGTTAATTAAATGTCTGGAAGATGACGACTATTTAGTGCGTCGTGAGGCCGCAACTGCTTTGGGTGATATTGGCTCAGAAGCAGCGATTGATGGATTAATTAAATGTCTGGAAGATGACCACTCAGATGTGCGTTGGATGGCAGCAGAGGCTTTGGGTAAACTTAAGTCAGCAGCGGCGATTGACGGGTTAATTACATGCTTGGAAGATGAGGAGGATTTGGTGTGTCGTAAGGCAGCAGAGGCTTTGGGTAATATTGGAGCAACGTCTGCGATTGATGGGCTAATTAAACTCCTGGAATATGACGACTATTCTGTGCAGAAAAGGGCAGCAGATGCGTTGGTTAAGATTGGTTCACAATCCGCCACTAATAAGTTGATAAAACTCCTGGATAATGATAAGGATTATAGGCTAGAAATAACGGTAGAAGTTCTCGGAGAAATTGGTTCAGAAGCCGCTATTGATGGGCTAATTAAATGCCTAGAACATGGTGATTATTGGGGACCTAAAAAGGCAGCAGAAGCTCTGGAAAAAATTGGCACAGAAGCTACTATTTCTAAACTGATTAATCGCCTCAACAACGAAGAATTTGTACAAACTAATGATGGCATAAGTTGTGATCAAAGCATGAACGCTCTTAACGCCATTCAAGAGCGCTGCCAATTCTACAACCCAATCTATAATCCCAAACCCTGAATAATACCAGACTGCACAACAGTTTCTCCACAACCTCCGCCAAGACTTCCCCCTAGACTGGAAGCAAATTGTTCTAGTTCCTGGTAACCATGACCTCAATTGGGAACTAGAGGAGGCTTAGGATTTATGCGATGCTCTTTCAGAGCCGCTACGCGATCGCATAAAATACCACGGTGAACTCACAGAGGGTCACTACATCAAAGTTACTGAAGAGGTGATTCGAGTCCGAGATGACGCTAAATACCAACAACGGTTTGCCCACTTCAGCCAATTCTATCAAGCTATCAAAACTAAACCCTATCCCCTCGACTATGACCAGCAAGCCATTATCGACCATTTCCCAGACCAAAACTTGCTGATCCTAGGACTAAACTCCGCTTGGGAACTGGATCACCACTTTAGAGCTCGTGCTAGCATCCACTCCGGTGCTCTAAGCAAGGCTCTGGCCGAAATTCGCCGTAACCCAGACTACGGCAACTGCCTGAAACTAGCGGTTTGGCACCATCCCCTCAATAGTGCTGGAAGCGATCGCATTACCGACCAAGGATTCATGGAACAACTCGCCAAAGCTGGATTCCGCTTCTTCCTCCACGGACACATCCACAAAGCCGAAACCAGCCTTTTCCGTTACGACCTCAGTCCAACTGGGCGCAAACTCGACCAAATTGGTGCTGGCACCTTTGGGGCACCTACCAAAGAACTCATACCCGGTTATCCTTGGCAATATAATCTACTGAAAATTAAGGATAATCAGCTCACTGTCTACACTCGCCGTCGGGAAGAAGAAAATGGTGCTTGGAAACCTGATTCACGGTGGACTCAGGGTCCAGGAAAAGGTGGTTTGGATTATTATTCCATTGAGTTGTAGAGAGTAGGGAGTAGGGAGTAGGGAGTAGGGATTGAGCGCAGTTTTGCCTACTGATCTATAGCAGTTTTTATCCTAATGAGGTACACATAATTTTTGCCCTGTTCCCTTTTCCCCTCCTGGGAGGGGTTAGGGGTGGGTTACTCTTCCCTATTCCCTGTTCCCTGTTCTCTAAAACCCAAGAATTTTGGCGTTGCTGAATCAAGGAATGAATGCGCGATCATCTGGTTTTGGTCAAGCCCCCGTGGGTCCCCCAACTTTGCGGTGCGACCCAAGGGCGATTTACTCGCCCTAGGAGGCGCGCACCGGAAGGGA
>NZ_JAAHIE010000194.1:0-12256 GCF_010671945.1 Moorena sp. SIO4E2 | reverse complement strand
TTTGAAAGCTAAACCATCATCAACCACAAACTGGATAATGCGACCAGAGGCATCAGTCACACCAGATGTGTTTTCATACTCTAGGGTGTTGAGGACTTGCTGGTAATTTTTGATGGTATCTACCCCACTTAAGGTCAGGATACCATTGTTGGCATCGAAGCTAAACCCGATCAGGGTGCCAGTGTTATCAACAGTCAGCAGTTCCTCTGTGGGATTCAGCAGATTGGCAATTGTTACTGTTGCGCCAACCAGAGTGGTGTTATTAGCATCACTCAGAGTCAATTTGTTATCTGGGAACAGTGCCAGCTGATGACCGGTAAATGTGACAGTAGCATCAATGCCGTCGGTATCTGGATCTGGGGCAGGAGCTGGAATAGCTGGGGCAGCTGCAATAATTGGCTCGGGAGCTGTCTCGGTACCTGTTTCGGTACCTGTTCCGGTACCTGTTTCGGTACCTGTCTCGGTACCTGTCTCGGTACCTGTCTCGGTACCTGTCTCGGTACCTGTCTCGGTACCTGTTCCGGTACCTGTTCCGGTACCTGTCTCGGTACCTGTCTCGGTACCTGTTTTGGTACCTGTTTCGGTACCTGTCTCGGTACCTGTTTCGGTACCTGTTTCGGTACCTGTTTCGGTACCTGTTTCGGTACCTGTTCCGGTACCTGTTTCGGTACCTGTTCCGGTACCTGTTTCGGTACCTGTCTCGGTACCTGTCTCGGTACCTGTCTCGGTACCTGTCTCGGTACCTGTCTCGGTACCTGTTTCGGTACCTGTTCCGGTACCTGTTCCGGTACCTGTTTCGGTACCTGTCTCGGTACCTGTTTCGGTACCTGTTCCAGTACCTGTCTCGGTACCTGTTCCGGTACCTGTTTCGGTACCTGTCTCGGTACCTGTCTCGGTACCTGTCTCGGTACCTGTCTCGGTACCTGTCTCGGTACCTGTCTCGGTACCTGTCTCGGTACCTGTCTCGGTACCTGTTTCGGTACCTGTTCCGGTACCTGTCTCGGTACCTGTCTCGGTACCTGTCTCGGTACCTGTCTCGGTACCTGTTCCGGTACCTGTCTCGGTACCTGTTCCGGTACCTGTTCCGGTACCTGTCTCGGTACCTGTTCCGGTACCTGTTCCGGTACCTGTTCCGGTACCTGTTCCGGTACCTGTTCCGGTACCTGTTCCGGTACCTGTTCCGGGAGCTGGCGATACACCATTGAGGTCTATCACTGGAGCAACATTACCGAATAGGACATAGCTATTCCCTGGGGTGTCGCCATTGGCTGTACTAAGCTCAAGACCAGGTGCGCCAATAACTAGGTCATCAATGCTATCACTATTAACGTCTTTTGCTCCACTTACTGAGAAGCCTAGGGAGTCAGTACCTTCGATAACTAAGCCATCTTCGCCGTTTAGGGTAGAAAGGTCTACACTGCCAGTAGTTCCCAACTCTTCACTGCCGAATAGCACATAAACTTTGCCTGCACCTTTAGCTCCAATCGCAACATCAGCAAACCCATCTTTGTTGAGATCCCCAGCATAACTAACTGACGAGCCCAGGAGACCATTCGCTTCAATCCCTGTGATGGCAAAGCCATTGGTACCGTCGAGGCTTGCAAGGTCTAAGTTCCCTGTACCAGCAACATCGGTGCCGCCAAACACTACGTAAGCCTCGCCAACATCAGTCTGGGTATCGGAGTCAACAAAGGGAGCCCCAATGATTAAATCACTAACACCATCACCGTTGACATCGCCAGCATCACTCACGGACCAGCCTGCCCTGTCACCGAGATCAAGGCTAGAACCTTCATCAATACCATTAATGACGAAGCCAGTTTTGGGGTCGGAGGAGGGTATCGATGAGAGGTCTAGGGTTCCAGTGGCACCGACACCTGAACCACCGAACACTACATAAGTCTTGCCAGCAGAACTGTTGTCAGTCAGAGGAGAATCACTACCAGGAACACCGATAGCGAAGTCCTTGATGCCATCACCATTGATATCCCCAGCACTACTGACTGAAAAACCTGCTAAGTTTCCGGCAACACTACTGGTGAGGAGGAAGCCATTAGTGCCGTCCAGAGTGGAGAGGTCTAGGCTACCGCCAGTACCTGTGCCCCCAAATACCACATAAGCATTGCCAGGATTAAGACCGGGAGAAGAAATAGGCAACAAGGCATGAGGAGCACCAATCAATAGGTCATTTTTCCCATCGCCGTTAACATCCCCTAAATTGCTGATGGAATGACCAGAAAATTCTGCAGGATCAATGCCATTGATAGCAAAGCCAGATGAGAGATCTACGCTACCAGTAGAGCCCACAGTGGAACCGCCAAATACTACATAGCTAACGCCATTGTTGTTGGCACCAGCACCAGGAGCACTTACCAGTAGGTCATTCGTACCATCACCATTGATATCTCCACCACTGCTAACCGAAAAGCCTAAGAATCCAGTTGAATTAAGACCGGCAATAACAAAACCGTTAGTACCGTCTAGGTCAGCTAGTTCAATGGTACCGGTAGTACCTACATCTGGACCACCGAAGACTACATAGCTTGTACCTGAAAAAAGGCCATTGGGATCAGCACCTGGGGCTCCGATGATCAGATCATGATTGCCATCACCGTTGATATCTCCAGCGCTGCTGACTGAGAAACCGGAGCGGTCACCTAACGTAACACCATTAATAGAGAACCCAATTCTGCCGTTAAGGTTTGAAATATTGAATAGTTGATTTGACATAGTTAATTTGGTAGATGTCTATATGCTTTCGATTTGACATCATCTCAGCTAATCCTAGTGATTGGGACTAGGATTGTGATAAATTCATCAAAATTTTACTTAATTCTGAGGCAGTCTAGGGAAAATCTTTATATGTTGATTGTAAATTATTAATTACTGTAACATAGCCACTACGCGCTTTGAGGTATTAAGTCAGTCAATATGATTAGAATTTCTCGGATTTTCGTTTTTGGTAGGTAATTGGTGTTGCCGAAAAGTCCGCTAATCAAGGGATAACCTTCCTAGACAATCCAGCACTAAACCTTCTTGGTTTTGTTCAAATATTTATGCACTAAAGAAAATCCGTTATGTAAAGATTTGGCAAAATCGTCAATTTGGCACGACAGTATTATGAAATTGTGCTAGTCATCTGTGTTTGTTTACACCTAATTTCTCCATCTCCCCATCTCCCCATCTCCCCATCTCCCCATCTCCCCATTTCCCCATTTCCCCATTTCCCCATTTCCCCATCGTCCCATCTCCCCATCTTGATTATTGGGATAATCAGCATATTCCCAATCGAATCTAGCTTTCTTAGCTCAAAACGGGATAACTAAAAATAAATCCCTTCAGTCTTGATCAGTGTACATCTATGACATATTGCCTGAGAATTGCTGATCTTCCCATCAGTGAACGTCCTCGTGAGCGATTAGTTGCTCTAGGAGCTAAAAATCTGGCGACAGCGGAACTGCTAGCAATTCTTTTAGGTACAGGTCAAGGCAAAGGAAAGCTTTCTGCCATGGGTTTAGGACAGTTGATTTTACAGGAACTTGCCAAAGACCAGCGAGACCCAATGGCTGTGTTGCGGAATATTAAAGCTCAAGAATTGACCCAAATTCATGGTGTTGGACTAGCGAAAGCCACAACGATTTTAGCCGCAGTGGAGCTGGGCAAACGGGCATTTCTGTCTCGACCTACAGAAGGTGTAATTATTGATAGTCCAGCCTCAGCAGCAGCGTCTTTGAGTCATGACTTAATGTGGCAAAATCATGAACGATTTGCTGTGTTGCTACTTGATGTTAAGAATCATTTGTTGGGTACTCAGATTATTACTGTTGGTACAGCAACAGAAACCATTGCTAATCCCCGGGATATTTTCCGAGAAGTGCTGCGCCAAGGAGCAACACAGGTAATTGTGGCTCACAATCATCCCACTGGGAGTGTTGACCCAAGTTTTCAAGATATTACTCTAACGGAACGGTTATTACAGGTAGGTCAACTCTTATGTATTCCGGTATTGGATCACTTGATTGTTGGCAATGGTAATTACCAGAGCATACGGCAAGTAACGAAACTGTGGGATGAGTATCCCCAGGAAGAGTGAGGTTTATATCAAGTCCGGTTGAATATCCATCAATTTTGGGGCCCGGGCGCGGGGAGGGTGGGGAGGGTGGGAGGTGTGGGGAGATGGGGAGATGGGGGAGATTTTTATTAAGGGTAATTATCCTGACATGATATTAGCTGTGGCAGACACGGAAGGGTTGCCTGACCACTCATCTCATGGGCGAATACTTACCTTTGGGCGTTGCTGATTCTGGGTATGGTTTCGCCCCCCTAGGGCGTGTTTTCAAACTCGGAGATCCCCCTAAATCCCCCTTAAAAAAGGGGGACTTTGAGAATGGCTCCCCCCTTCCGCGCGGGGGGTTGGGGGGGATCTAAATCTTGCGGAAAACTTTGAAAACACGGCCTAGCCCCCCAGCGAGCAATCCCTCGCTGGGGGGAACAAAACTCCCAAAGTCCCCCAAAATTGGGGGATTTAGGGGGCTTTAATAAAACCAGATGATCGCCCATTCATTCCTTAATTCAGCAACGCCTACCTTTGAATAATTACCCTTGATCAAACCCTGCCCATCTCCCCACACGCCCCAAACTTCCCAAACTTCCCAAACTTCCCATCTCCTGTGTGCCAGAAAATGTTAAGTTAAGTATCAAAACGTGTCTTTTTTTTAAAAAAGACCAGATTACCCTATTGGTGATCTCTCACCTCCCACGTATCATCAAAACACTATTACAAGGATTCAGCCATGGTTAGTAAAGTACAAAAGACTGAAGCACAGTGGAAAGAGCAGCTAACACCGGAACAGTTTAAAGTCACCAGACAGAAGGGAACGGAAAGAGCCTTCACTGGAGAATACTGGAACAATAAGGACAAGGGTATCTACAAATGTATCTGTTGCGGAACAGAGCTATTTAACTCTGATACCAAATATGATTCTGGGACAGGTTGGCCTAGTTTTTTCGCACCTATCAAAGAAGAGAATGTAAAGGAGGAACCGGATAACAGCCTATTTATGCGCAGGACAGAAGTGTTGTGTGCTGTCTGTGACGCTCACCTAGGTCACGTGTTTAGCGATGGACCACCACCAACAGGCTTACGCTACTGTATGAATTCTGCTTCCCTTAGTTTCGAGAAACAGGATTAAAAAAACAGGATTAATCAGATCAAGTCACCTAAGTTTGATTCGGAAAATCAATTATGGTCTGTCGATAAAACTGGGGCATTCCGGTATCAAAATACTTGCCTTTAACTAGATAACCGGTTATGCCCTCTTCTTGTCGCAATTTATCAAGACATGATGTGAGCTGAAATTCACCTTTTTCACGGATATTTTGGTTGATGTGCTCTTCAAGATAGTCAAAAATTTTCGGCTTAAGTACATACATACCAAATACCGCTAAGAACTGATCCTTTGCCATTCCTTCCATATGGAGATGGGCTCGCGCATACTCAAGAGTAGGCTTTTCATAAAGCTCTGTCACACGCAACCGTGATTCTGACTCTTGCCAAATCCCAGTCACGCAACCAGCTTTGTGAATAATCTCTCCTGGCATTACGGTCAAGGCAACAACGCTCTGATCAACCTGGTTATAAACGTTTAGAACTTGACTAGCACAGGAAGTTTCATGGTCAGAAGTGTAAACATGATCCCCCAGCAACAATAGAAAAGGCTGATTATTTACCCATTCTTTGGCACAGAATACAGCATGACCATAGCCTTCTTGCTCCTCTTGAATCAGAAAGGTAATTCTATGGCCTAAATCCTGTAAATATTGGCTGTATGCTTGGTTTTCTGGAGAGAGTTTCTCGAAGAGTTCGGGTTTGGGGGGGGACTTAAAAAATTCTTCAAAATGTTTGCGATCGCTTTTTTGAACCACAATCCCCACTTCTTCTATCCCAGCACTGACCGCTTCTTCTACAATCGCCATGATCACTGGTTTCGCCCTACCATCCCGGTCAATAATCGGAAATAACTCTTTTTTTACCACTTTGGTGGCTGGAAACAAACGGGTACCAAAACCCGCTGCGGGAATTAAAGCTTTGCGAACGTTATTGGTCTGCATAAATCGTTAACGTCAAAGATTCCATTTGAGGAAAATCACGCTCAATAATTTTAATTAACTTTTGTTGACTTTCCTTGTCTTTAACAATAAATTGTGCGGTGCCATCCCCTTGAGAGCCAACTCCCTTTCCCCCTAGGATATAAGGTTGAATTGGTTCATAATTCAGGATTTGGTGCAGCACTCCAGCAGTTAATTGCTCAGGGCAAGCAGGGATAAGATAGCGGTCGAATTCAGCTTGTGCCTGGTTCATCAAGCTACCAATCCGTTCAGCATCACCCCTTTCCAGAGCCTCAACTGCCTCCTGAGTAATTTTAGAACTGATTGGACCAAGATAGTGCTGAACATTCTGTTGTATTTCGTTAGTGGCGAATGGATAGCACTGATTCAGTTTACTCAGGATTTCCTGAGTATTTTTGCTTGCCCCGAGGTCTACAATTACAAAAAACAGATTCCGAGGTACCTTGAGTTCACTAATCTCGGTGTGATCACCATCAAACATCATCATGATCGGTCGATTGCCATAAGCACAGGCGAAATCCATCCGACCACATTGGGAAGGGGTGGTGGTTTCCCCTAGATAGGCTAACTCCATTTCCTCTTGGAGGGTCATGTTTAAGTCATACAGGCGATTGAAGCTGCGGGCAACTAGGACGGAAATTGCTGCACTTGAGGATAGCCCTTTCTTGATTGGTAAGTCAGTGCGGTAATTATCGATTTCAATTCCACCGACAGGATAGCGAGATAGACACTGGTAGGCAACCCCAGCAGCATAACTAAAAAAACCGCCTTTTTTAGCAACAGCGAGCAGAGCACTCCTTTCCATTGGTAAACTAATAGAAACGGTCGGTGTACCCTCCCTCAGGGAAGTACGCATAATCAGCTCGGTCGGATGAGATAAGACCAGAGCATAAAGTCCCTGATTGGTTCCGGTGATTAGGGTGTAGCCTCTTTCGAGCTCGGGATTTAGGCAGCGATAGCCTCCTGCCCAATCACTATGTTCCCCAAATAGACAAAGGCGACCTGGCACAAACAGTTTCATTACTCAGTTAAATCTATAGCAGTCTTGATTGGAATAGAATACAGCCGGTGATTGCAGTGGGAGCTCCCGAGAGGCTAAAGTGTATTTTACTGAGCTGCAAATCACTATATGCACTATATAAAGCACTATAGTATGACATTGCCATCAGAGGGATTGCATTCAAAGACGGCAAGACACCACCAGACTGGGAAACTCTCGATAGAGGGTGCTAACGCTCAATGCTACTTGGTATTAACTAGAAATTTTGAAACCTCTAGGGTCGATAGAAATAAACGTAACGTGGGGTAACTACATGGAACGTTTTATGTTAACTACTGCATGCAAGCCTTGGCTGTGCATCCCTAAGATCAACAGTCAACAGTCAATAGTCAACAGTCAACAGTCAACAGTCAACATAGTTAACGTGATTCAAATCACGCTTTACTGGCAGAAGGTTAACAACTTATTAAAACTTAAATCACCCCAGATCAACCTCAGATATTTGATTATGAAGAATGCCAGGAAAAATTTCATCAGGGAAATCTAGCATGACAGCTTTGATTAATTTGGAAACCTCCCAGACCAGTGCTTGTGTCACTGCTTGGCTCAGAAAGCACACCCTTTATCTAGGGTTCATTGGTCTTTATGTGGTAGAATTACAAAGTATCTTGGCTCACCGGGGATATTACTTTGGTCCATTAGATGGTATCTTTGACACAGAGATTGAATATGCTGTGCAAGGCTACCAGCAAAAGGTATTTCTCAGAGCAACTGGTATTGTAGACCAAAAGACCTGGCAAGCTCTTCTGGGTGGTGCTCCGGTCAATATGCCGATTCTACGTCCTGGTAGTTTTGGTGAGGCTGTCAAAACAGTCCAAGAAGTACTTTGGATTAGTGACTACTATACCGGTAAGATTGATGGCATCTTCGCTTCCCTGACACTCGAAGCAGTGCAACGCTTCCAACTCGACAGGGGTTTGCTAGGCAATGGTGTAGTTAGTGAACACACCTGGAACGCCTTGAGCGATATGCCTCGCTATGTCTATTAGGCGATGTCTATTAGGCGATTTCTCTTAGTGCGTTAGTCCTGTCCTCAAGGATTGATACCAAGTTGCAATCAATCAAAGATATTATCCTTTGAACTGGTGAGGGAGTGAGCAGCTATACTACCATCTTGTTCAACTTAGTACATAGCACATTAGAATTAATAACGGCAACTATGTTATGTTAATTTTCATGAAGCTCCTGAAAATTGACATAACATTATGAACCTGCCAGAGTCTGTTAAATTTTGGTCTCAATTCTTCCACCCCTTACTGATGTGGGTGCTGCTAGCGGCAGCCTTCTATGCTCTTTATCTGGGTTTGAAAATCCAAAAGACTAGAACGGCGGAAGGTGACGAAAAGAAAGCGCTAGTTAAGGGTCAATATAATGTTAAGCACCATCTTGTGGGTTCAGCGTTGCTAGCAATGATGGTACTGGGTACAATCGGAGGTATGGCAGTAACCTACATTAACAATGGCAAGTTGTTTTTTGGACCCCATTTGCTGGCTGGTTTAGGCATGACCGGAATTATTGCTACCTCTGCCTCTCTAACACCATTAATGCAGAAAGGTCAAGCTTGGGCTCGCTATAGTCACATCGTCCTGAATGTTGCACTCTTGGGACTATTCAGCTGGCAAGCCATCACCGGTATGCAAATTGTTCAGAAGATTCTTAGCAATCCGTAGATGATTTGATTTACCTAGGGGCGTGGTATTGTACCCGCCCTAGGATGGTTGTAGAGTTTAAATATGCAAACTTAAACTTAGCTTTTCGTTGCTTTTAGTTTAGGTGTCCAAGCTAAGCTCTAAGCATTGGGCTGATAGCTGATAGCTGATCTATCAACCCTTAGAGTAAATATTACCGTAGATTTTGCCGCTGCTGTGATTGCTTCGGTATAGGTAGACCATTACTGTTATGAAAGTCTTCCTGCACCTTGTGGGTTAAACGCCGGGAAACTTGACGGACAACTTGCTGCAAAATTCCGTTGCCTGTGCGTTGAATCAAGGACTGAGGTAGTTTCCGAATTGCCTTGGGAAACCACATGTCAACACTGAGGTCAAGATGCCACTCCACGCGGGTTATCGCTGATGGTATGGACTGCGATTCCAGCTGATGCTCTTGAAAATATTCCCTTGCTGGTACTTCTACTAAGCTCTGAGATGCCTGGAAATCAAGCTCATAGCCTGGACTGACGTGATTCGGGATGGGGATTGTCCGAATCTGATAGGAATTTTCGTCTTGAGGTAGCAATTCCAAACCGATTTTTGGTTCAACCTTATAGCCAAATGCGCCAAAGCTACCAATGGTCAAAATATAGCCATTGTCTGTGAGCAGTTCTACTTTCATCGGATGAGCGCAGCGACAAAACCAATCCTGGTGAGTATTTAGATAGGCACTTACTTGCTCAGCTGAAGCATACATCTCCATACAGTCTTGAAAATGACACTGAAACCGAGTCGGCTCACTACCTGAGTAAGACGCTGATGGAACAATAGGGTCAGTGTCGGCCTTTATAGCAGGAGTATTCAAATCCACCTGTTTTGCCTCAATTGACTGATGGTTAATAAAATGCGATCGCATACATCATCCTCTTCATTTGATTGCCTTGTGACTAGTTCAGAAACTAGTTGAGAGCCTAGTTGAGAAATGTCCATGGGTCGCTCTTGCTTATCCTACTCCTCTGGCTGAGTTAATCAGGAGTCGGACACAAACAAGTTGAGCTATGTAAACAAGTGTAAAGTTTGGGGGACTGATCTAGCTGGGTTTCTGGTGATGCGAGATCAGTTATTAGATCAGTTATTAGATCACTGACTATAGCAGGTTTTAATTAGATCGACCCAGAAAGCGAAGAACACATGATCATGAAACTTATACAACCGAGAGGTTGGGGTTTACGGAAGCGATGCAGCGCGGTCTTGGGGAGGCAGCGCGGTCTTGGGGGTCTCCCCCATGAGCGACTGCCGTGGTTTCCCCCACTCGCTATTGCATCAAGACAAAATCCAATAATTCTCGATTGAATGGCCTAGTTTAATTTTCACTCAGAATAACTGGTAAACTAGCTAAGCTACTAGGTGAATTGTACGGAAATTGCTATGAAAGCATGTGTAGCTGGAGCAACAGGAGAAACAGGAAAGCGGATTGTACAGGAACTCGTTTTGCGTGATATTCCTGTACGGGCTTTAGTGCGAAATCTAGAGTACGCTCAAGAAACATTACCACCAGCAGCAGAATTAGTGGTGGGGGATGTGCTCAAACCCGAGAGTATCCGTGCCGCGATCGCAGATAGTACTGTAGTGCTGTGCGCCAGTGAGGCTCGCCCTAGCTTTGACCCAACCGCACCCTACAAGGTGGATTACGAAGGGACTAAAAATTTAGTAGATGGTGCTAAGGAAAAAGGGGTAGAACACTTTGTATTGGTTTCTTCCCTCTGTGTGTCCCAGTTTTTTCATCCCCTCAACCTATTCTGGCTGATTCTGGTCTGGAAGAAGCAAGCAGAGGAATATATCCAAAAAAGTGGCTTGACTTACACTATTGTGCGACCAGGTGGTCTCAGAAACGAAGACAACTCAGAGCCGATGGTCATGTCTGGCGCAGATACTCTATTTGAAGGTAGCATACCTCGCACCAAAGTAGCAGAAGTTTGTGTTGAGGCGCTGTCGGAACCGGAAGCTCGGAATAAAATAGTAGAAGTGGTTAGCTCAGCAGAAGCTCCCGATCACAGCTGGGAACAGCTATTTGCTGACGTAGGTTGAGGGAGTGTTGAGCGTTCGCGTAGCGTGACGTTCGGTCAATCGCATTTTGTGAACACTATTAAGTTCACACTATTAACACTAGTAAGGATTAGTCAACTGAGTGTCTTCATCACCCCGGCAGAAGTACGGAAAGTTAAGAGGATTTCCAAATACTTCCTATAAATTTACACTCAAAGGCTTATTTTACAATATTTCAGCCTTAGCGATAGTGAGCTTATTATTGGGGATTTATCTCAGACATGTTTTTAATAGATGGGCTTACTACCCGGTTGAGCGTACGCTATCTGATTATCCTACCAGTATTCACGGCACCCCTCCCTTAGTGATGAGGGGGGGAGATCCTTACATTCGCGCCCTAATGCGTACTATCACCGCTAGTGAAGCTAATGACCCCCAACCCTACACGATTATCTATGGGGGTCAACACGTTTCTGATTTAAGGCGTCATCCTGAAATATGTGTTCCCATAGTCGCTGGTCCTAATGTTGGAAAATGTAGCACAGCGGCGGGACGGTATCAGTTCCTTGATATCACCTGGAAAGCAAAGGCACAAAGCTATCACCCCAGACCCTCAGGCTTTTTGTTTTGGAAGCAGTATAGCTTTGAGGCACACTTCCAGGATGCTGTGGTTCACGATTGGCTCAAGGATAGTAGAGCCTGGGGGATGGATATTCCCAAAGAATTGCGGCAAGGAAATTTAGATAAAGTTTTGCGGCGGCTGTCTGGTACTTGGACTAGTCTAGGTTATGGCATAGAAACGAATAGCATGAGTAAGCACTTGCCAAAGGTTTATGAACGGATGATTGAGGAAGAACTAAACCGCTAATCATTGATGCATACTTGCAGGCTTGCAGGCAATTAGCAATTTTATAGCATTTTATAGCATTTATTAATTTGGTGAGGTACTTTCGTCCTGGATTTTAGGGAGTAGGAGGTAGCGATGCATCGCTATTCCCTATTCGTAAGCATTCAGCTATCAGCCGTCAGCCGTGAGCACCTCAAGTAGCGTGGCCAACGGCCAAGGCTCAAGCTGCTTGAGGTGCTTTCCGTAACTCAGATTAAACAAATGGTTACCTGTTGTCAAGATCCCAAGCGCGAGTGGGGGAAATCCCCTGTTCCCTTGCTGCATCGCTTATTCGCGCATCACCTCAAGTATAGCAGTCGCCAGGGCAGTTAGGACATGACAAAAGTCTCACACCCTTTGTAAGCGATGCAGAGGTGCGACCCGTGGCGAATTTAATTCGCCAAGGTCAAGCGCACCATTACGGTCTTGGGGGTTTCCCCCATGAGCGACTGCATCAAGAAGCGCAAGAGTTTGACTTCTGACAAA
>NZ_JAAHIE010000193.1:0-12260 GCF_010671945.1 Moorena sp. SIO4E2 | reverse complement strand
TCTCATCGTTAGTGATCAGATTGCTTCGGACTTGGCGTGACCCTTGAGCAAATTGCTCGGCTAAGTTTTGTAGCTGCTGGATAGGTTTAGTAATGGCTCGTCCTAGAAGAATAGCTAGTAATAGATTAGCGGTTAAAGCTAAGATGACTACTACCAACTGTAGGAGTAGCTTGTTGCTGAGCAGGAAGTTGAGTTGAGCTTCTGAGGTTCCCCTTACCAAAAGGGCAACTGGCTTACCACTAAAATTATTTAGCGTCTTGGCAGCGACTGTATAGGTTTGTCTCCCTATATTGATGCGTTTGGTAATCGGATTACCCTGAGCTGTTACCGCTTGATTCAGGAAAGGGGTATCGGGCAAGAAGACGTTCGGTTGAGCTTCTGCTAAATTGGTACTTTCACCCTGATCTAAGGCAGTTACCAAGACGAATTGACCATCGGCTTGACGTAGATATACCGCACTATAACCTCCCCCAAAAGACTTTAGGGTATCCTCGACGATAGGCAGCTTGCCATTGACAATATCCCCAGAAACCAATACTCCCAAAACTGCTCCTGTGTCGGTGGCTCTAATCGGTGTCACGGTGTAGCGAATCAAGAGATTGTTTTGCTGGACAATCCCAGCAGGTAGAAAGGGAGACTCTTTAGCAAGCTCAGACCAGCTGACTAGTTCACTGGTTTTAATTTGCTGAGGATTTTCCAGAACCTGACTGACTAAGTCGTTGGGATCGAAAAACTCCCCAGTTCGATCAGCATTAGCATTGACAATAATTCGCCGATCCTTTCCAACCAACGTGGCATATTCAATCCTACGAGTCTGGATTTCTTGCTGGAGAATATCTTTCACTTGTTTGAACAACCCGGGGGTTAAGGGTTTGCCTTGAGCATGGGTTTGAACCGCTTGAATAATTGCGCTATTGTGAGTTTGTCCCCGAAAGCCAAACCCCATCTGATTAATTTTGATATTATAGATAATATCCATAACCGCCAATTCTGATGTGGCTTGGTTGATTAACTGAGCACGACCTCCTGTAACAATCAAAAAAGCCCCCACACCTGCTAAGCCAACTACGGAGATCACTTCTGACGTCAACAGGGCGAAAAGCTGCTTCCTTTGTATAGGAAGGTTATAAAACCATTGAAAAAATAAAGATGGAAGTTTGTGGGCTGGTGCAACCTTTGACTGGATTAATTGGGGTAGTAGCAGTGATTTACCCAGTTTAGTTTTCCGAGTAAATGTTGACAGAAGCAAAGCTTGGTAGCTGCCATTATCACCATTTTCTGAAAAATTATCAGATAATTTATCTGATAACTTAATATAATTAGTATCAATCTGGTGACCATTGTTATCCTTAAGGGAGTTATTATGAGGAGGGATTTTAGTCATGGAATACGCCCAATTAATTAATTAAAAATAGGTAGTTTATCCTTGTCAAGACGTCCAGGATTTGGACATCGCTGCCACCATTGCCTAACTCGGGGTGACTGAAAAATTTCAGGAGTTACAGCCATATAATTTCCAGTCAATATTGTTGAGATCACAGTTGCTTTGAAAATGGCAATTAAGAATTAAAAATTAAAAATTAAAAATTAAAAATTAAAAATTAAAAATTAAAAATTAAAAATTAAAAATTAAAAATTGACTAAGAACACTAACTCACCTTGAACTTGCCTACACTATCTTGCAGTTGCTCGGCAACTGTAAGCAGTTGTTTAAAAGAGTGGGATACCTGCAACGCTTCTATGGAGGTATGATTAGCGATCGCTGCCACATTAGTCATAGTCTGAGTCACTGAAACGCTTGTTTGAGTTTGCTCAACAGTTACGGTAGCGATCGCTTCGACCAACTCATTAATCTTGACCATTACTTCAGTGATTTGATTCAAACTCTGCCTGGTGTCATCCACCAGTTTTGTGCCTCCTACCACTTGTTCAGTACCAGCTTCCATGGCAGCTACCACCTCATTGGTTTCCATCTGGATTTGTGCCACAATTTTTTCGATTTCTGCCGTTGCTTCTGCTGATTGATGGGCTAAGGCTCGCACTTCATCAGCAACCACCGCAAAGCCTCGACCTTCTTCCCCAGCACGAGCTGCCTCAATAGAAGCATTTAAGGCTAGCAAGTTGGTTTGAGCTGCAAAGTTACTAATCAGGTTAACTACTTTAGAAATCTTTTGGGACGATTCCCCAAGACGTTTGACCTTCTTGGCAGTGCTGCCTACAGTTTCCCGAATCGCCATAAAGCCTTCCACAGTGCGGTTCATAGCAGTATCCCCAGCTTCGACTGTCTGAGCCGCTTGTTTGACTGCAGCTTCAGCTTCAGAGGCTCTGGCAGCCACAGCTTGAGTTGAAGTCGTCATGTCTTGAATTCGTTGTAAGGCTGCAGTAATTTCCTCCGACTGTCGCAAGGCTTCTGTGGATAGTTCTCGAATCGCTGCTTCATCTTGAGTAGTGGTGGTGGTAACTTGCTTGGTTGCCTGTTGCACTTGCACCACAAGTTTGCGCAAGCTTTCAATGGTAGCGTTGTAGGAATCAGCAACAGTTCCCAATTCATCGGCGGTTACACGGGCACGGATCGAGAGGTCTCCTTTACTAACTGGGTCTACTTCCATCAGCAATTCCAGTGCTCGTTTTTGAAGCTGCTCTTTAGCCGTCCGTTGCTCGGCTTCAGCAATTCTTTGCCGTTCCAAGAGGTTGATCCGGTCAAGGGTTACTCCCACTTGGTTAGCTACTTGGGTTAAGAAATCGATTTCTGAGGCTTGCCAGGTCCGAGGTTCACTGCATTGGTGAGCAATTAATAAGCCTAAGAGTTCCCCTTCAACGAGAATCGGGGTAACTAAATTGGCTTTGACCGCAAAGGGTTCTAACTGTTTCAGGTGACACCGGTTCAGACCAGCTTCATAAATATTGGGTGTTGCCTTAACTCGACCTTGGATGTACTTATCCACGTAATTCTTTGCAAAGCAAGGGTCAGCAATTTCCGCACCGAGAGCCTGGGGCCAACCCGCAGCCAGGGATTCAGCAATGACAGTACCTTTCCCATTGGGGTCAAAGCGATAGACAACCACTCGATCCGCATCCAGCCCTTGTCGGCTCCCTCGCACTACCATATCCAGGATCTCTTGGAGGTCAAGGGCTTGAGTTAGCTGAATCGTAATGTCTTTCAGTTGCTTAGCACGCTTAGCCTCAAGGCTTTGGTCTTGTACCAGAAGTTTAATCCGGGCTACTAGTTTATTAAAGGTGTGAGCCAGGGTTTGGGTTTCTGCGGTACCACTCGGTTGAGCAATCGCATCTAAATTACCCGCAGCCACCTCCTTGGCTGTATCAGACAATTGACTTAGAGGAGCAGATAGGCGGCGGGATAAAAGCAGAACAACTACCAGAATCACTGCTCCCAAGGCTAGGGCTATAAAGACAAACGCTAAGATTAACTCATTACCAGCGTTTTGCTGTTCTGATTTGTCCACGGAAGCAACGGATACCCAATCCGTTTGTGGGTTAGTCACAATGGTATAGAACTTATCTTTATAGAGGAAGTAAACAATTTTTACCTGCTTTCCCGTTTTATTCGTATAGGTCGAAAGTCTTGCTTCCTTTAGTGAATACTTAGCTTTGAAGCGATTGAAGTCTTGCTTAGTATTAATAGTTAGCTGGGTCGGTGCCTGGACTAAAAACTTAGCAATTTCCCAAACTGCTTCACCTCCAATGATCTCCTCCTCATCCAGACTACCTTCAGGGGTGAGGGTACTAATTACCATGCCTTGGCTAGTGTCTATCAGCTGCACTTGTTGGGAACCCATCAATCCGATATGTTCTAGATAAGGGAACAGTTGCTCTAATTGATTCATGGGTAGCACAGCTTTAATCACCCCAAGAAATTCTCCTGATTGAGGATCCTTGATTGCCTGAGCTAGATCAAAACCAAAGACATTAGCTGAATCATCAAAGTCTAGTTCACTGACCCAACGCCCTTGACGCTTGGCTTGTTGCCACCAGTCTTCATCCCTTTGCACAAAGTCAGAGGTGAGATTACTATAAGCAATGTTGTACCCATAGCGGTCAGTGACAAATAATTCCCCTAGACCTACATCCTTGACGATTTTCTTTAAGTAACTATTGAGTTGTGGATTGGGTTGGAGGAGCTTTGTGTTTTGAAAACGTAATTCAATCTCGTGAATAGCCAGTTTCTGAAGTTCTTGCTGTTCTGCGGTTTTGCTACCAGCATGAGCTGCCTTGATGACTAAAGGATTACTAGCTAATAAGGTTGGTACGGTAAAGGTATCCTTAATCAGTTGGCTAGCTGCTTCACCAGCAATTAGAGCTTGCTCCTGCTGCTGTAATTTATTTCGCTCTTTGTCATGGTCGTGAACAATTCTGTAACTTACTAGACTAGCCAGAGTCAGAGGAATCAATACCGTTGGCATAATCGTTGTCAACAACTGGCGGCTGAGAGTATTTTTATTCTTCTGATTTTTTTTTTCAGTTTTAACCAGTTCCAGAAGCTGATCTCCTGGGTTGATATCTTGGTCTGGCAAATGGTTTACCTCGGTATCAGTTTCTGTTAACTCTTGAACAACCCGCAATTTAACGTTAGGAATAGTTGACTCAGGCAAGAGTGTCTTAACCAGCGCCTTTTGGGATTTTACCATATCATTATTATTTGTATTGTTGGCATTATTATTATAATGAAAAGTATTCGTTTATTTTTTATAAAACACTTATTTTTTATCCCAGTATTTTTTTTATTACCGTTATAAGTAATTAACGAATCATCATCTATAATTAGTTGTGATGATTGATTATGGAATAATACGTTCAGGTTACCGTCGCTGAATAGTAGGATTAAAACTTGGTATCAAAAATTAGTTTGCCATCAAAAACTACTAGCATTTCACCACCATGTTTCAGCCAATATCCCTGTAAAAACTTTGCCAATTCAGGATTCAGGCTTGATGATGGCAGAGGTTGAATCAAATCGGGATTGCACCATTCAATGTCCTCTACCCGGTTGACGACCAACCCTAGCATTTGGTTGTATTTAATGGACTTAGGATCATGAGACTGGATATGCAACACTAAGGAGGTGTAGTGTGATGTATTTACCGGTTGCTGATGCCAAGGAGTTAGTCCGACAATGTGTCCGAGATCGACCATCCAAAGAACTTCACCCCGCCAGTTGTAAACACCCATCACCCAAGGTGGCATATGGGCAATTGGAATAATTTGACCAACAGCAATGGTCAGCACTTCAGTCAGCTGATTAATTGGCATTAAAGCAGTAGTATCAGGTACCAGATGAAACCGCAGAAACTGCTGTCTAATTTCATTCGCAGCAGTTTCAGTGGCTGATGACGGGGAAGCTAATGCTGGGACAAACTTGGATACCATGATGATCTCTCTTTCTTTATAGCTCAGATTTAGCCCTTGACCAGTTGGTTAATGATTTTTAGGAGTTCTGCGTTATCAACAGGTTTATACAGGTAAGCATCTGCTCCCTGCTTCAACGCCCAAAATTTATCCATTTCAGTATCTTTGGTGGAGCAGATTATCACAGGTATTTGGCTTGTCTTAGCTTCATTTTTAAGGGTTCGACAAATTTCAAAACCACTGCGATCCGGAAGGACAACATCAAGGACAATCAAATCCAGCTGATTACTGCTAATTTTTTCTAGGGCTTCTGAGCCATTATGGGCAGTTAATACATTAAACCCATTTTCCTTGAGATAACCTCTGAAAATTTCTAGATCAGTTAATGAATCTTCAACAATTAATGCGGTAACCATTTTTATCCGATTTAAATAACTCTAAAATTATAATCAAGTAAGCAAGTGTTTAAACATATTTTTTTGTAAACACTTAAATTTCGGCTATCTAGTCAATTATAATTAACTTGTTTAAGATGTTTAATGATAACGCTCAATACTTCTTCAGGATTGATGGGTTTACTCATAAAATCTGAGGAGCCAACCATCTTCGCTCTCACACGGTCGATGATGCCGTCGTTACCGGTCAAAATTACGATCGGAGTATTGCGGAAAAAGGAGAGCCTGCGCAATTGACCGCAAATTTCATAGCCATTAGCATTGGGCATGACCAGATCTAAAAATATCAACTCTGGCTTAGTAGCTAACAAAGTAGCGATCGCCCTAAGTGCATCATTAATAGCCACAAAGCGATAGCCTTCTGAGGTAAGAATTTTTTCCATGCTTTGGCAGATCAGGGGACTATCATCCACACATGCAATCAAAGGTTTCTGCTCAGGTACAATTTTGACCGATGTTTCGTTCGGAGGTAGTGAAACTGGAGCAGGTAAATCCGGAATATCTATCAGTTCCACTAATCCTGATTGCAGGTGAGGCAGAATGGAGAGAGTAACTGCCCTAGCATCCCGTTTCATTAGTATGGCCAAGTCTCGTAGGGTATATTGTCCATTCAACAGCTTGGTCATAGTTTGATAAGCCTGAGGGGATGTTTTAACTCTCAGTTGTTCGGGCTGCCTGATAATTGGTGCCCGATTAGGGCAGCGGTCTGCTACACGAGCACTTTGCCAAGCTTCCCAAAGTTCATCAGCTTCATGGATGACTTGCTCTGCGTCAATCAAGACCAGTGGTTTAAAGAATGATGATAATGATGATGAGGAATCTGGTTTGATTTGATAGGTGATCTGCATGCCTTGGGTAACATCAAAAAGTATTTCTACCATGACAGACTGAATCATTTTGATAGCTTGATCACGGGTAACCTTGTGCAGATCTACCCATAGGCATAGTAAATGATAGTCCCAACAGACATTGACATCTTCCCAATTGGTATTAGCTAGATCCTCTTGCAGTGATGAAAGCTGAGCAGATGTCTGAGGACAGTGAATGAGTAGGTTTCTACGCCACCGTCTCACTGGATGAGTCCCTCCGGTAGCATACATGAGGCGACCCATATAAATGTGAAATATCCATTCTTGTTTACTAGGATCACTAAGAATGAGTTGACCGCTAAACCGAGGCTGCTTCAAAATTTCAAACAACCCAGCTTGTTTGACGGAAGTAAACTCTTTGATTGGAATTAGAGGATAATTTTGTTCTATCGCCATCATTGCCTTTGGTTTACCTGATTGCCGTTGTCAGCAAAACTGATTGTCCTAGTGCTGCCATTACCGGAATAATTTGCGGATTGGGAAGAGGCTTTCTTAACCATAGGCAAGAAAAAACACCGGGAACAGTTAAAGACTTTCACCGAGATGCACAAGTAACCTATGATTGATCAGGTAACTGCTAGCTCAATGCTACAGAATTTTATGAGGTTGATGTATCCGTGAGTTTACACAAATTACACGATATAGACTATGGGGTATTTACCCATTGACCGAAGTTTTTGATTATTTATGACCTTCTATGCCAGAAAACTACTGAAATGTATGACTCTTGCCACTGAGCCATGTTGCCATCTTGGCAGGGATTTACAAAAATTTACTGGTTAGTTAATGTTAGTTAATTAAAAGTCTATGAGTTACACTGGCTTTATGACTTTGACTGTAAGCATTCAGAAGAACGCGCTACACCCATGAAACCCTTGCCCTATTAATTTCTGGAAGCTTTTTAAATCAAGAGAGTATGCCCATGGAATAGTTTTCGTGGCTGGCGCTTGCGATCAGGTCTTCTTCGAACCCAAGGTTGGGAGAAATAACAATGACCAAAAACCCACACCTTACAATTTCTATGCTCTCGCACGTGATATTACTTAAAAGTTCTCTCGGCATGATCTTCTATGGTCTCTATTGCTCGCAAAAACCTCTGGGCAGACATCCCTCGCTTTCTGGTGGCTCAAGCAGGAATTATGTTTGCCGTTAGCCTAGTCACCATCCAAACTGGTATACTCAACGGGTTCACTCGCTCTACAGTTCTTCTGATTGAGGGGTCGGAGGCAGATATATGGGTAAGTTCTGAGCGAATGGTTCAGTTTGAGCTAACCGAGCCACTTTTAAAGAATCAGCTGGATCAAGCCCAACGAGTCAAAGGTGTGGAGCGAGCAGAAGCACTACTCATGGGGTCAGGTCGATGGCGTCCTCTTAAGGGAGATACCAGTCCTGTTACGTTGATTGGATTTGACCTAGGGGGAACACTGTTCCAACCCGGAAAAATCACTCGGGGTAGACTGAAGACCCTTAAGGAGCCTTATACCATTATGGTGGATCAAAGCAGATTACCGACGCTCAATGTGAAAGATATCGGTGATACCGCTACGGTTAATTTCTTGCCTGCTCGATTGGTCGGCTTAACCACAGATAGTCAATCCCTTGTAGCTAGCCCATTCTTATTTACTTCCTTAGAAAATGCCAATACCTATATCAACACCAGCTATACCTCTAAGCTTAACTGCACTGTAGAATCTTCAGATAATTTGCAGTGTACCACTATTTACGAAAAGTCAAAGTCTTTGAATAAGTCTGATGAGTCGGAGATTCCTGAACCTACACCTTTGAGCCTAACAGACCCCATTACCTATATCATGGTAAAGGCTAAACTAGGTCAGGATCTTGAGGAACTCAAGCAGAATTTAGACGCTGCTTTACCCGGGACTCGTGCTTATACGAAGGTTGAGATGGCACGCAAGACCCGAAATTACTGGCAGGTGCGAACAGGTCTTGGTTTTGTATTGGGTCTAGGTGCTGTTGTGGGAGTGATTGTTGGCATGGTAGTTGTCACTCAGATTCTCTACGCCTCGGTTTCTGACCATATCAAAGAGTTTGGTACCCTAAAGGCGATGGGCGCACCGGACCGGTTTATTTATAGTGTTATTGTGGAACAAGCATTGTGGATGGCTGTTCTTGGTTATGTGCCTGGTATGCTCCTTTGCTGGGGGTTGAGTGTATGGGTTAAATCAAAAGGAATTATTCTTTTAATCACACCATTATCTGCCACAGGTGTTTTTGGCATAACTGTGGTAATGTGTGTAACTTCGGGTTTGTTCGCTATCCAAAAGGTGACTCGTATTGATCCAGCTATTGTATTTAAAGCATAGAAACCTTTTTGAGTCAATCCCTTCGCGACCATTCAAAATTATCAATTCAAAATTCAAAAATACCCCCCGAATTCATTCGTGGGGGTAGAACATCGGGAGCAGGTCAAAGAAGCCGAACAAATGAACTACTTGACAAAAAAACAAAAATTATGTTAATAAGCCGGTATTAGTTGCAGAACAGATCAACTATGTACCATATGAGCAAGCAATTACCCATGAGGGGGCTATAGTAATGGTAAAAATATTCGGCATTTCTGACATGCTCCCCCTATTACCTATTACCCATTACCTATTACCCATTCCCCATTCCCCATTCCCCATTCCCCATTCCCCATTCCCCATTCCCCAGATAAGCGTACTAATGTTGCTGCATAAGTGACATGCTCCCTCGAACATCGCTTCGCTGCCATTCAAAATTATCAATTCAAAATTCAAAAATACCCCATAAATTAATTAAGGTGCTGGTATTAGGTGTCAACAATTCAAAATTAGAAAGCTATTCATTTTGAATTTTGAATTTGGCATCTTTAATTCAAAAATGGTCAGATCATTTCTAGTTTAATACTTATCAGTACTTATCATTATTTGTTGTTAATTGTAAATTGTTAATTGACCCTTGACCATTAACAATTTAAAACTAACTACTTACCTGAATACGAATTGATTAACTGGACTCGATATCACCCAGTTCTAAAATTGAACTATTAATAGTTTAAAAAATTTAGTAAACTGGGATATTATGACTATTCTCGCTCAGCAATTAATTGGTTAGTCACTTCCATGACTGCAGGAGGCAAGGTGAACCCACCTTCAGATTTCTCCACTAGGGATCGCTGTCTCAAGGAGGCCAGAGCCCTGAGTAATTCCTGAGGCGATATCTCCAGTAATTCATCCTGTAATTGAGTTAGGATTACAGGTTCTTTGTGACTAGCCATGGTATATATAATTTTATGTTCCAAATCTGATAACCGATCTAAGATTTCTTCGATAAAGTCACTAACGTCATGGGTAAATAGGGTAGTTGCCAAAAAATCGGTCACACTGCCATCAAAAACTTCTTTGATGGTTATGGCAACAAGTTTTAACATCAAGGGATTCCCACGATACCCCTTAATTAAATAGTCCCAGTTTTTCTGCCCAGACAATCCTTTTTCCTGCAAAATATATTGCGCGGCTTCCCCTAAACCTTCAAGTTTTAAGGAACGCACAGGTGAAGTCTCTCCTTCAAGTAACGAAATTTCGCTGAGTTTCTCCTGACTGGTAATCAACAAACAGCTTTGATGGGGTTCTTCTCCCCAGCGTCTGATCAATTCACCATAGCCTTCATACCCTTCTCGGTAGATGCCGGCAAGTGTACCAATCTGTAGAATAGATTCGGCACCGTTGAGGACTATCAAACAACGGTGTTGGCGGCAGTACTCAATTAGTTGGGAGATAAGCTCCTTGGTAGTTTGAGAACTAGGGACTGGGTTTAACCCTCCTGCTGTTTCATATCCTACAGTTTCTAGGGGCCCAGATAAAGATTGGAGCAGTGCTGCTAGGATATCCTCTAACCGTGGTGCCTGACGTAAGGAACGCCATACCACATACTTGAACTGATCCTGAATTTGTTTAGCCAGCTTCACTGACAAGGTAGTTTTACCAATCCCTGCCATACCCTGTAGTGCCACCAAGCGGCAACGATCTTTAACAATCCATGTTTCTAACTGGCGTAGTTCTTCAGTGCGACCATAGAAAACAGAAACATCTGGTGCCTCACCCCAATCCATGTGCTTGGGGTTTGAGGATTGGACAGTAGAGATAGGGGTATAGCTTCTGCAGTTAGAGGAGATATCCTGGGTTTCTAGATGAGTCTGATAGCGATTGACCAGCAGCTGTTGCAGTTTGGTTAGCTTTACAGGCCCTGTACCCGATATAGGAAACTTTTTGTAGACCTCGCTGAGTCTTTTGCGCACTGCATGTTCACTAATGTTGAGGATGTTTGCGATCGCGTTTGTCGATTGACCCTCCATCGCCAAAGCCACAACCTCCAGCTCGGCTTTAGATACACCGTGTTCATTTGCGATCGCTTTTAGAAAGTCATAGGGAATCACAGTTGCACGCTCATACTCATAGAAACCTGATAGTCCATTTTAAATCCTCTTTCTGAGAACTGCTTGCCATTTTGGTCATTGATATGAGTCTTACCTCCCAGTTGTGTCCCGATCAATTCAAACCCAACTCTGGCAGAAAGACTTTGTCAAACCCCTATGGTTGATGCATTTGCTGCCGGTTCGTGTTTCTTAAATCCATCACAGATGTAAGTCTGTTGGTCAGACCCTCCTCAAAAACTATGGCTAGGGATATCAACGAGGAGGGGTAACTTCAGTCATCATAGGAAGAACCTGAGTTCGACCTAACCCTGAAAGCCTTAATCTATCCTAGTCTCTGAAAGCCTGTATCCCTGCGCGTGATTTTTTCTGGAGTGTACCCTGATCTCGAACTCACGTGAACAGGGGACTCACAACCGACCTAGAATCGCTTGCTGTGTACTACCAGTTCTAGTTCCCGTTAAATACTCACTCTGCTAAAATTCATTGTTATGAGTTAAACATAACAATGAATTTTAACCTGAGTTCAACGTAACGCTGAAAGCCTTAATCTACCCTAGTTGCCCAAAGCTTATATCCCTGACTCTTTCGTGGAGCGATCGCTGATATCGAACTCAGGTTGAGCAGGTTTTTTGTTGCCCTTCACCACTGACTAATGACTGTGGACTTGATCTGAGTAAACAGATCTGTGATCAGCCAATGTTCTGGGCACAATTGACCCTGGCAAACCTTATAGCTGAAGTTCCCCCATACAGGTGTACTATCAATCCCTCAAAGCTTACTGTGCTTGAATTTTGACATGCCGAACACTAGTACTACTGGGTACAAATCGAGGGTACGCCTGATGGGCGCGGGGATTAAGGCTGATCTATTTGTTTTTTTTGTTTTTTCATTTTAGAGCGTACCCTGATCAAAAACCAGGGTTGACATGGGTACGGATATCTGCGCTGCGGGGGCACTAAGTTTTGCTAAAATGAATAGCAAAAGCGTACACCCAGCCACAATCGAAGTCGCTGTAATTTAATCATAGCAATAGGTTCAGGCATTTTTTCCCACTGGTCTGTACCCAGTAGTACTATTGTTCCACAGCACTATAAGCTAGAATTGACAGCACTTTTGGGCGTCTTTAGTACATTTGTACGGGGTAACTTCAGTTAT
>NZ_JAAHIE010000192.1:0-12361 GCF_010671945.1 Moorena sp. SIO4E2 | reverse complement strand
CCCGGTTCACCAGGGTTGAGAGGAGGTAGGACATGGATAACGTATATATGAGATGCATCCTTGACAAAGTCTATTGTTTTTTCTAAAGCCTCAAAGGAGGTTTCAGAAAAATCAATTGGGACAAGTATACGGTCGGTGGCAAATAAGCTCATAGATTCACTCCTATGGCTTGTTTAAAAATATTATAAATACTAATCTTCTAGGAAGATTGAGTGACGGTAACTATTTTTCCAGCATTCAAGCGGTCCATATAGTCTTTAAGTTCAGTGGCTACTTTGCTACAGAGTAAGTAGCCACCGAAAAGATTAGGTAAACCCATAGAAAAAAGCATACTATCACTGAAATTAATGACTGCTTCTGGGTTAGCCACAGCTCCAATAAAGATGGTGATAAGAAATAATACTTTGTAGACAATCAACGTTCTCGAACCAAACAAATAATCCCAACAGATTTCACCATAGTAACTCCATGAAATCATGGTAGAGAAAGCAAAAAAGAACACAGAGATGGCAAGGAGGATGGGAAACCAACTAATTACACTCCCAAAAGCAGCAGCGGTCATTTCGGCACCACCGAAGTCAGCAAACTCAGGATTTTTGTATACTCCAGTGATGACTATTACTAGAGAAGTCATATTGCAGATGACCACAGTAACAATAAAAGGTTCGAGTAGGGCTATAATTCCTTCCCGCACTGGTTCCTCAGTCCTGGCAGCGGCGTGAGCCATGGCAGATGAACCAATACCTGCCTCATTAGTAAAGGTTGAACGCCTTAATCCCTGTACTAACACCCCAATCAAACCTCCCTCAACGGCTTGGGGAGAGAAGGCTTCTGTCACAATAGTTTCGATGGCAGATGGGATGCTGGAAAAATTGACAATTAGAATCCAGAGGGATGTCAAAATGTAGATCCCACACATGACGGGTACGATGGTACCAGCCACTAAGCCAATACGTTGAATGCCACCAATAATCACCAATGTCACTAGGCCAACCAGAATTAATCCATAAAGCCAGCCTCGATTGATCAGCCAGGGGACTACGCTGGCCATTACTTCAAAGGATTGGTTAGCTTGAAACATGCTCGAACCACCAAATGACCCAGCAATAGCAAAGATGCAAAATAGGAGGCTCACAATTTTCCCGAGTTTTTGATATCCCATTTCGGCTAAACCAGCCGAGAGGTAATACATTGGACCACCAGCTATAGTTCCGTCTGGTCTGACCACTCGATATTTTTGAGCCAGGGTACATTCTACAAATTTACTGCTCATGGCAAATAAGCCAGCAAGGGTCATCCAGAACGCAGCTCCTGGTCCTCCGATACTGATGGCAAAGGCAACACCGCCAATGCTACCGAGTCCAACACCAGCGGATAGGGCAGTTGATAGAGCTTGAAAGGAAGAGATTTCACCGTTTTGGTTGGGTTGCTCGTATTTGCCTAAGGCGATGTCAATGGCGTGTCGAAATCCCCAGATGTTGATGAAGTTCATCCTGAAGGTGAAGAATAGGCTACCACAGACTAGCCACAAGACAATCAGTGGCATACCACCGATGCTAAAGAAGAGTACATTAGATATGCCATTTAAGATTTGGTTAACAATAGCCGTGAGGTTAGTTAGAACCGAGTTGTTTGCTGCTAGAGCTAGAGTGGATGAGTAAAAAAAAATAGGATTTAGTGTCAACGTCTTTTAGCAATACTTTTTTACCAGGACTTACCGAGATTTCGAAGGGCAAAAGCCTTTAACTTATAGTTATGGGAATGAGCCCGTGGGGAATAAATTCCCCGTGAGCTAATTTTTATCTGGAATGCCGATACTGGCTATTTAGTATATAATAAAGAAGTGATCAAGCTGGGAAAATTACTCTTTGATATAAGTAGGCAGCGTAAAGAATGTGTCAAGAAAATGCACATTGCGCAAGTCTGGTCTAACGATCTGGTCGCCTGCGAAAGTCATTGGACAAAAAATTAGACAAAGCCTGGCAAGTCTTAGCAAAAACCATGAGTACGGTGGGGCACACCGGAACTTAGATCCATGATCTGAACGCTTGGGGAGATTTGGCCTCTACTGTGCTTGGTGTAAACCTGTCATGGCAAGTCAAGTCGTGGAGCCAAGAATCCCCCGGCTTATAGCTGTGGGGAGTGTCAAGTGTACTTTCCTGCTCGGATCAGGTGAAGGCATAGCAAAAGCTGGCACAACCAAGAAATCCTATCCATCGGAACAAACACTAACCAGCTACCTGTACGGCAACTATAGAAAAACAAATCCATGACCTACGCAATTATCGAAACTGGTGGCAAGCAACTGCGAGTCGAACCCGGTCGCTTTTACGACATCGAACTACTGCACGTTGAACCAGAGCAAAATGTCACCATCGACAAAGTCCTGTTCGTTAATCATGATGGTGAAATCAGCATCGGTCAGCCCTTAGTTGAAGGAGCAACCGTACAAGGAACGGTGATGCGACACTTTCGCGATCGCAAAATCATCGTCTACAAAATGCAGCCCAAGAAGAAAACCCGTAAGAAGCGGGGACACAGACAGGAAAAAACCCGTCTGATGATTGATGCTATTAGTATGAATGGTTCTGTGCTCGCCTCGGTTTCCAAAGCAGAGGAAGCACCAGTCTCAGCAGAAACTGCCCCTGAAGCACCAGCAACTGAAGCACCAGCAACTCAGGAAACCGCTGAAACTGCTCCGGAATAGTTTATGGCTCAGACTTGTGCATAGGGCAAAATTACCTCAAAATTCCCGTAAAAACACCTAAATATAAAGGAACATTATGGCTCATAAGAAAGGAACAGGTAGTACTCGTAACGGTCGTGACTCTAATTCCAAACGCCTAGGGGTCAAGCGCTACGGTGGTCAGTTTGTCAAGGCTGGCAACATCTTGGTACGTCAGCGAGGTACTAAGGTTCATCCTGGTACCAATGTTGGTCGCGGCGGTGATGACACTCTATTTGCCATGGCTGATGGCATAGTCACTTTTGAAAGAAGGGGCAAAAGCCAAAAAAAAGTCAGCGTTTACCCGGTTGAAACCGAAGCATCAGCTTAGATACAACAGTTTATAGTTGAGACTGAAATCCCTCCATCAGCAGTTGGCTGCTGTTGATGGTAACTGATGAGGCACCCCCGAGGGGGTGCTTTTCTCTTGAAAATATGTCTGGCAAAGACAAAAGGTAATGGGTAATGGGTAATCGTTAACTACCAATTACCCATTACCCGATAAGGGAGATGATAATTAGTCAACCGGTAAGCATTCAGCCGTCAGCTGTCAGCCGTCAGCTTTTAGCTCACGGCTGACAGCTTAAAATAAACCTTGAAAAGGATAATTTAATAGTTCCAGATTAATGAGAATTGAAAGTCTGGGGATTTGCCCTTGGCCGATAGCCACGCATCGCGCATAAGCTGATAGCTGATAGCTGATAGCTGAATGCTTACGTCAACCGGATTTAGACTTCACACTTGATAGGTCACACTTCATACTTTATGGCCCAACTTCTCTAATACAGGTCCAGTCGAAACCACGTGCCGTTCTAAACCCAGTTGCTTTGGACTAACCCCTAGCGCTAGGGCAACTAACTGGGGTAAATGCAATACTGGTAACCTGAACTGACGCCCAATCACCTTTTCTACCTCCGGTTGACGGGAGTCCAGATTAAGATGACACAACGGACAAGGGGTCACCATGCAGTCGGCACCAGCATCCAAGGCTTCCTGAATATGCCTCCCTGCCATCTTGAAGGATTGTTCTGTGGCATAACTAGAAATTGGCCAACCACAACATTGAGTACGACCTCGGTAATATACAGGTGTTGCTCCTACAGTGCGAAATACAGTTTCCATGGATTCTGGATGCACTGGGTCATCGTAGGGGATTGATGTCTGAGCTCGCAGCAAATAACAACCATAGAATGCAGCACATTTGAGTCCAGTTAGCTTACGACTCACCTGTGCGGCTAGGGCTTCCATGCCGTAATCTGCCACCAATGCCCACAGTAAATGCTTGACTTCCGTAGTGCCTTTGTAAGGAGAACAGCCTTCTTTTTTCAGCAAGCCATTGACTTTTTCCACATAAGCGGTGTCGGTCTCTTGGAATTCCTTTAAACGCTCATCTACATGACCAATTACTCCCTGACAGGTGCTGCAATGGGTTAACAGGGGTAGATTCAGCTCCTCAGCTAGGGCGATATTGCGAGCGTTAACAGTGTCTTCTAGGAGTTGGGAATCTTCTTTGAAGGTACCAGAACCACAACAAGCAGCTTTTTTCAACTCAATCAGTTCAATACCTAGCGCTTGGGTTAAAGCTGACGTAGATTGGTATAGTTCTCCACAGGCTCCTTGAGCAACACAGCCGGGAAAATAGGCATATTTGAGCGTAGCAGATGGCATAGTAATTTATACTTAATCGCCTTAAAGCGGTTAGAGATCAGCTCAAGGGTAACAGCTGATGCCCTAACCGTTACTAGCTTGTTCAAAATTCGTAACCGTAGCGCTTTAGTTCTTCGTGAAAAACGTACTGGACAATTTTTCGCGATCGCTCATTATAGTACTCTCGATAGTTTTTCTTTCTTTCTTCGGTTTTGTTGATCACTGGTATTTGCACTTTGAAGGGCACTCCAGCTTTATCCAGGACTCTGTCAAAATCATCCTGAAGGGTTTCAAAACGCATTACACTATCCATACCTTTGGTATAACTTCCATAGAGTGTATACGGTTCAGCGGGAAGACCTACAAACTGTTTAAGTCGGTTTCGATTAGTATTCCGAACCAGGGATTGAAGGGTTCGTTTCAGTCCATTGCCGTAAATAGAGCCATAGTGTTTCTCAATCCAATCATTAAATGAATGGGTTTTGCAAAATTCCATGTCTTCTATATAACCCGGTAGACGGTGAACCCATGACGTGGAGTCAGCGATAAAGTGTTGGTATTTTGAGGCTCTTTTTACATAGTCGGAAGCTAAACTGTCAAAAGGGTTGCGAATACAACTAAATTTTAGATAAGATGCTGCCTCTTTTTCTGTCAAAAGATTGCGTCTGAACATCTCTCGTAGAGAATGATGTCTTCTGTGCATCAAAAATTTTCCGTTGGCGTCTAGGATGTCTTGGGGGGGGACTAGTTCACCTTCTAGCTTTTTTTCGAGGACATCTTCTACTGCTGTGCAACCAGTTCGCGGTGCCATCAGGTAGAGTAAGCCGTATTTACGGCAAATCATTGCCATGAGCAAGCTCCTGTTATTCTAGGGATTATTATAAACAAGACGTAAGCTATCAGCATTCAGCATTCAGCTATCAGCATTCAGCTATCAGCATTCAGCTATCAGCATTCAGCTATCAGCTTTGGGCCTGTGGTCAGGCTACTGTTTGCGCAGCACCTCAAGTAGTGTGAGCTCTTAGCTGACGGCACCTCAAGTAGCGTGGCCAAAGGCCAACGGCTGACGGCTGACGGCTGACGGCTGACGGCTGACGGCTGATAGCTGACGGCTGATAGCTGAATGCTTAAGTTTATTGCTTTACTAGTTTCCACAGAAACGTTTTAATTTCGTAGGTTGGTTCAAGTTTATGGTTCCATTTGCCAATAAGTTCTGATTTATAGTTGTATTGTTTTTCGAATTTTTCTCGCAATTCCTTAGATGGATTATATAAAAATAAATCACTGAATTCATCGGTATTTTCGGGGATGATTAACTGTTTGCTTTTTTCGCCATTAGGCATCTTTACGGATTTGTCGCTTAACCAAGAAAACTTCACTTTGGAGTCGAGAAGGTAAGACAGGGAGATCACTTCCAGACTTTTTGTCAGCAAGAGGGGTTGGTCAGCCTGGTTAATGATTGCTGCTACCTGGGTATGGTTAGCACTAGTATACTTGTTCCACCAAAATTCTGCTTGAGAACTGATCACACAGGATAGAATTCCACCAGACAGTAGCAAAATCATTCCGAGTCGCCATAGCTTCTGTTGCCATACTCCCTGAAAAATACTAGTTACTTTGTTAGTTATTTTGTTAGTAAATAGGTAAGCAACTGCTAGCTGAATACCAAGATAACAGGGAATTAGATAGCGAGTTACGCTAGAACGCTTGCCTCCGGAAATTAAATCCGGTAGCACTAGGGCTAAGGCGGTAACTCCAATTAATGTCAAGATGAATAGACTAACTCGTTTGGGACTATGACGACAGAGAAAGTAAATGGCATAGCCGACTAGGATTAAGATTATTACAGAGACCACTACGCTGGGGAAATTTAAGCCTTGGTTGAGATCAAAGAAACTCCGATTAATATTAATCAGCCAGGTTTGGGCTAATGATGATAAGGGAACTTCTTTGAGTGCCCATTTGGTTTTGCTGGATACCTTAGAAAGGTTACTGTTAGAAACCAGTAACCAAGGGACAAATACCATCAAAGCCATTAACGATGATAGCCCATAGTAAACAATAATTTTACTGAAGCGGAACCGTTCTGTTACCAGTACATAGATGCCATGGCTGATGGCTACTAAGATAGAAAATAAAAAGGTATAAAATCCTGTCACTAACGTGAGGGCGTAAATTCCCCAGGTAGAGATAAAGTGTAGGATGTCTCTAATCTTACTGGTGGTGTTTCTTGGTTTGGTTAAGCGTATTGCCCGTAACAGTGCTGCACTTGATAGCAAAATAGTTACGCCCCATAAGCCATACTGTCTTGCTGCTTGGGCATACAATACCTGAAAGGGAGAAACGGCAACTAAGGCCATAGCTACCCATCCCACCAAGGACGACTCGAATAATTCTTGACATAACCAATAGATAGCAGGAAACATCAGCAAGCTAATCAGAGCTGAAAAACTTCTCCTCACTGCTACTGAATTCCCAAATAACTGCCCCCAAAATCGCGCCATCACGTAATAGAATGGGGGATGTTGAGGTTCTTCAAACGCCAATCCCTTAATCGTACCAATCAAAGTTTTTTCCGGATTTGTCTGCTGATACTTATGTAATTCTTTAATAGCGATCGCATCCCCATTGGAAATTTCTGGTATCATGTCTGACAATCGATAACCAGAAATCCGTAGCGAGGTAAAGGTTTCATCAATCCAGTAGTTTTTTTTGTCAATATTTACGAATCGAAACACTATTCCTAGCATCAACAGGATAATAATTAAAAGCCCTAACCAAGTTGATGTAAATCTACGAGTTTGCTGCAATTTGTTTACCATATAGGTTTACCATAGATGATATTCATTGTTATGAAGTACATTCAATTTTATTACCGCGACTCCCTCGGTGCGCTTTCCGTTGGCGAATTAAATTCGCCACGGGTCGCACCGCTCCCGACTCCCTAAAACCTTTTGCTGTTGACGGTCAACAGTCAACAGTCAACAGTCAACAGTCAACCGGTTATCATTATTTTTGCGTCACTCGCCAGTTGAGTTTTAGATTAATCCAGAAATTCCAGAAAGTAACGGCTGCGATCGCAATACCATTTGCAATCAGATAGTTAATTCCCAGGAGATTAAACAACAGATTCAACAACAGCACATTTAGGCACAAACCGATCAAACAGACCAGGTTAAACTTCAAAAACCGTTTCAAGCGCTTACCCCATCCCCACTGCTGACTCGCTATATCCCTAAATGTCCAGGCATCGTTCCAAATAAAGTTATTCATAATGGCCGCTTCAGCAGCAATAATTTTACTGCGGGTGAGTCCCCAACCCAAACTAGCAGGGTCATGGAGTAAGTAAAGCACAGTCATATCCACAAATACCCCACTGAATCCCACTAAGCCAAAACGAATAAACCGCTTTAAGGGGAAGGGAATGCCTTTTCTAAGTTTACCAATGGTTCCGAGAGAAAACCTTAACCGGAGTAAGTGTCTAATATAGTCTACATACTGTTTCCAGGTAACTTTGCTCTCTCCTGAGAGTCTCTCTTGAAATACATAGCCAACTTCTGCAATTCGGCCAATTTTTCCCCTAGCCAGCACTTCAATTAGAATCTTGTACCCCAGAGGATTGAGGTCTTTTTCCTGAATGGCACTACGGCGTACCATAAAAAAACCGCTCATTGGGTCAGAAACACGACCGATAACTTCTGGTAAAATCGATAATCCTAAAAGTTGAGCACCTCTGGATAAGAAACGCCTCACTACACTCCAATCACTAACACCACCATCGTCTACATGACGACTGGCAATAGCGATATCGGCTCCATCCTCCATTGCTACCAAAAGTTTTACTAATATCTCTGGTGGATGCTGTAAATCCCCATCAATTACCCCCAAAATTTTTCCAGTACCTACCTTCCAGCCGTGAATAACTGCTGTAGATAACCCCCGTTCATGCTGACGGCGAATTACCTGTAACTGTGGATAGTCCGACATCAGAGCCTGGGCGATTTCCCAGGTACGATCAGGACTATCGTCATCTACTACAATTAGTTCGTATTGGTTTGGTATAGCTTCATCGAGCAAATTGCTCAGGATTCTAATTAGCTCCCCGATGTTTCTACTCTCGTTATAGGTGGGAATCACCAAGGATAAGGAAGAATCACTAAGGTGAGATTCTTCTGGTGTTATGTAGTCATTACTGGTATCCAAAGACATACTCTCTTGGTTGATGGAATTTTTTTTAGGTTAATGGTGCTAGATGTTAGATGTTAGGTTTTGGGTTAATGGTGTTAGTACTTAATGTCTAGCGCGCCTAATACCTAGTGCTATCAAGCCTATGGCATTAGTCATTAGTTTAGTTATTAGTCACTAGTTATCAGTCATTAGTCAAAATACGTAAGCATTCAGCTATCAGCTATCAGCTATCAGTGCTATCAGACCAATTAAAGTAGGGTGGGCAAAGTAGTATAATCTAGAATACTCAAAAGAAGCAAACTGTTTTTGCCCACCCTACAAGCTGCTATCAGCGTGTCGCGGATCAGACCAATTAAAGTAGGGTGGGCAAAGTAGTATAATCTAGAATACTCAAAAGAAGCAAACTGTTTTTGCCCACCCTACAAGCTGCTATCAGCGTGTCGCGGATCAGACCAATTAAAGTAGGGTGGGCAAAGTAGTATAATCTAGAATACTCAAAAGAAGCAAACTGTTTTTGCCCACCCTACAAGCTGCTATCAGCGTGTCGCGGATCAGACCAATTAAAGTAGGTTGGGCAAAGTAGTATAATCTAGAATACTCAAAAGAAGCAAACTGTTTTTGCCCACCCTACAAGCTATCAGCCAAAGTCTGACGGCTGACCGCTGACGGCTGAATGCTTACCAAAATACTAATGAGTAATGAGCAACGACTCCCCAATCAGGCTTGAGCGTAATGGTTTAGTAGTTGCTCTATGTTAGTTGCTCTATGTTGCTCTATTTAGTTGATCTATTTATAATCCTACAGTAGAATTATACTAATTTATTCAGGGTGTCAAGTAGTCAACCTCAAACCTGTCTATCAATCCTGGTCGTGCCCTGAATTTGAGGGTTCAATCCCATCTAATCACGGGGAAACTTCCCATAACTTTATGTAACTGACGTTATGTAAATATTTCGTGATGTGTTTAGGGGCTCAAACTCTCTACTTAACCAAAGGCTAGGGGAATTAGGCGGGGATTATGTAAAGATTATGTAAAGTTTTAAGCTAATCAAATTATTTGCTTATTATTAAGGATTAAGCTTATGAAGCTAAGTGTTGTAATACCCTGTTTTAACGAAGTCAACACAATTGCCAATGTTATTGAAGCTGTCAAAGCATCTCCGGTTAAAGAGTGCGAAATTATTGTTGTCGATGACTACTCAACGGATGGCACTAGAGAGATTTTAGAGTCATCACTAGAATCCCAGATTGACCATGTTGTCTATCATCACAAGAATCGGGGCAAAGGAGCTGCCTTACGGACTGGGTTTGGCTTGGCTACTGGAGATATCGTAATCGTTCAAGACGCTGATTTAGAGTACGATCCCCAGGAATATCCCTTGTTAATGCAGCCGATTATTGATGGCAAAGCGGATGTGGTTTATGGCTCCCGTTTCGCTGGCGGTGGTCCCCATCGGGTAGTGTACTACTGGCATATGGTGGGCAATAAATTTTTAACCATGCTCTCCAATATGTTTACCAATATTAACCTTACCGATATGGAAACCTGCTATAAGGCATTCCGGCGTGATCTTATCCAATCTATCAAAATCGAAGAATCTCGGTTTGGCTTTGAACCAGAAATTACTGCTAAGGTTGCCAAAAAGAAATGCCGCATCTATGAAGTAGGAATATCTTACTATGGTCGCACTTACGAAGAAGGAAAAAAAATTGGCTGGAGGGATGGGTTTCGGGCAATATTATGTATCCTAAAATACAATCTTTTTCCTTAGTCATAATCTGATGGTGGGCAGTCATAATCCGATGGTGGGCAGTGCCGAGCAACCCTATTACAAACTTCGGAATCTGTCTGATACACTGCCCACCCTACATGAACTTTTGGTTAATCACTTACTCCCTACTCCCTATTCCCTATTCCCTATTCCCTATTCCCTATTCCCTTTGCTATAATAACTAACTATGTTGGCTTTGCTCCCTCTGATTACCTTCACTGTTTTATTTCTCTTCATCTATCGTTACAATTATTGCTGGCGTAGTTCCCTATTGTGGACAGCTATTACCTGGGGAGTCTTATTAACCTTTATCACTGAAGTTTTAAGTTTATTTAAGTTAATTACTTGGGGTTGGTTAGCGGGAATCTGGGGTTTACTGAGTCTGACGTTGATTTTTGCTTACTTTCGGACTGTTAAACCAGGACGAGTCACCCGCACCCAGGATTCACAACATGGGATTGGGCAAAATGGGATTGGGCAAAGCTCACCCTCCACGAATGGGCAAAATCCAAACAATGGGAATGCCCAAATCTCTGGTTTTTTACTGGTATTACTTGGAGGTATAGGATTTCTGGTCGCTACCGTAGGCTTAACTGCTATCGTTGCGCCTCCCAATACCTGGGATTCCATGACTTACCACATGAGTCGTGTCCTTCATTGGATGCAGCATCACAGTGTTGCTCATTATCCTACCCATATTCCCAGACAGCTTTACCAAAACCCTTGGGCTGAATTTACGATCATGCATTTTCAACTCCTGAGTGGGGGCGATCGCTTAGCTAATCTTGTCCAATGGTTCAGTATGATTGGTAGCGTGATTGGGGTATCTCTGATTGCTAAAGAATTGGGAGCGGCGATACGAGGACAGGTTTTTGCTGCTGTCGTCGCTGCGACTATTCCCATGGGAATCCTACAAGGGTCAAGTACCCAGAATGATTATGTGGTTTCGTTCTGGGTGATTTGTTTGGCTTACTTTATTATTTTGACTATCAAATCCAGAGTTAGCTGGATTAATATATTAGGGGTTGGTGCTACCATGGGGATGGCTATTGTTACGAAAGCAACAGCCTATATTTATACATTACCCTTATTTATTTGGTTTTCACTGATGATGATTAAGCGCCTACGTTGGCGATGGTGGAAGCCAATTTTAGCGGTAGGGGTTATTGTTATTTTACTTAATCTTGGTCACTATATCCGTAACTTTGAATTGTATGGCACTCCAATTGCCACGGCTTCAGAAGAACTACGATATACTAATGAAATTTTTACAACGTCAGTATTAGTCTCCAATATTTTGAGAAATATTGGTCTTCACCTGGGAACACCGATTGGGATTATTAATGCTATATCTAATAAGATAATTAATTTATGCCATCTTGTTTTAAGTGTAGATATTAGTGACCCCCGCACTACCTATACCGGAAACTTTGGGATTCCTGGTAGCTTATCAACTCTGGGAATTAATGCTACGGAAAACAACACCAGCAACACCCTTCATCTAGTTTTAATCGTTTTTTCAGTCATCGCTTGTTTCATCCAACGACAGGGTCGAAAGCAACGCTATATAATCAGTTACATTGCTGTGATTATTAGCATATTTCTGCTATTTTGTTTCCTGTTGAAATGGCAATGGTGGAACAGTCGGCTTCATTTACCAATTTTCTTACTTTTTTCTGCAGTAGTTGGAATAGTATTGTCCCAAATTAAGCTACGTCAAGTTGCCAATGTTATAGCAGTGGTTCTGATCATCACATCATTACCATGGGCATTATCTGGCAGAGAACGACCTCTTCTGGGCGCTAACAGTATTTTCAACACTAGCCGTACTGAGCAATATTTTAACAGTAAGTCTCGAATCCAATCAGCTTACCTCGGTGCTAGTGATATTTTGAAAAGTAATAAATGTACAGATATTGGACTGTATTTAGGTGACAATGACTGGGAATACCCATTATGGATACTGTTACAAGAACAGACTGATTCACCAGTGAGGATTGAACATATAAACGTTAAGAATACATCAGCC
>NZ_JAAHIE010000191.1:0-12394 GCF_010671945.1 Moorena sp. SIO4E2 | reverse complement strand
ATTATGCATAATCTGGTTGATGATGACCTTAAAGCCAGTAAAGAAATCTTAGTGCTAGTTTTAGGCTCTAGTTCCGAAGCAATTGAATTAGAAAATCATGTCGCTGTTGTGTTGATGGAGCAAGACATTGATATTTATATTCCCACAGCATTAGAGTTGAATGAACTCAAGCCTCAATGGCCCCACGTTGATCGCGATCGCTTCTGGAAAGATGGTGGAGTAACCATATCTCGTGTGCCCCGTGCTAAGGGTAATGAAGCGGATATGGTTTATGTGGTCGGTGTTGATAATGTTGCCAGAAACGAGAGTGATGTCAGTCTGCGTAACCAGCTATTTGTGGCATTAACTCGGGCGCGGGGCTGGGCAAGTGTCAGTGGAGTGGGTGACTATCCCATGTATAGCGAAATGCACCAGGTCATTGAGAGTGGCGATACCTTCACCTTTACCTACAAGCGACCTCTGAAGCGGGATATTGGTGACCTTGAAGAAGGTTAACCGTCACAACTGTTTAACTTCGGAATAGGGAACAGGAATCCGTAAGCTATCAGCGTGTCGCGTATCAGCGAACAGCGATTAGCGCTACTTGAGGTGCTAAAGGCTTGTGGCCACGCTACACCGAACAGTTTCTGCCCATAGCGTACGCTACTAATGGTGCTTTTGAATAAAATAAGCATGATAGCTGACAGCTGACGGCTGAATGCTTACAGGAATCCTCCCCGATTTGAACATGTTATGTTCAAAAAGACTGCCAAATTTGATAAATTTCCCCAAGAAGCAAAAGCAGCTTTAGCACAGATGGAAGAGTATTATGAATTGGTGCAATAACGGGATTAATCGGGTGAATCTTTTTGTTGTAAATTTATAACTAAAGGAAGTGTGGGGAGATAGGGAGATAGGGAGATGGTGGAGATTTTTATTAAGGGTAATTGTCATAAAATAATATGAGCATTCTATTGCCGAAGAGTGTTTTTGCATGCATTGAGATGCACCCTGAGTAATCGCCCATGTTGCTCAATTATGGCGTAAGGTCGTGATTGCTCCTAAGGTTGATTAGGAATAGTGCTATCTTTGACGCAACTTGGTATCAATAAATCTCCCATGCGAATTTTACAAATCGTCCCGTCGATTTCCCTGGTATATGGTGGTCCGAGTCAAATGGTAAAGGGACTATCTCAGGCTCTGGCATCTCAAGGAGTAGAAATTACAGTACTAACTACTAACTCTAATGGGGATGCTGGTCAACCCCCTTTAGATGTACCCCTGGATAAACCAGTACAACAGGATGGCTATCAGATCAGATACTTCCGTTGCTCTCCCTTTCGCCGCTATAAATTTTCCCTGGGCTTATTACGCTGGCTATGGCAACACGCCTCAGAATTTGACCTTGCCCATATCCATGCCTTGTTTTCCCCAGTCAGTACAGCAGCGGCTACCATCGCCCGAAAACAGGGATTACCATACCTATTGCGTCCCTTAGGTACCCTTGACCCAGCGGATTTGCGGAAGAAACAACAGCTAAAGCGCATCTATGCCGCACTGTGGGAGAAACCGAATTTAGCTGGAGCAGCTGGTATACACTTTACCAGTCAACAGGAAGCTAAGATTTCGGAACGTTTTGGCACAGCATCCCCTGATATCGTGATTCCCTTAGGAGTAACGCCGCCAATCCAGCAACAACTTCAGCAACAACTAGCTCAAGCACGTACTGAATTGAAGATTCCCCATGACCAGCCCTTAGTGTTGTTTATGTCTCGTATTGACCCGAAGAAGGGATTGGATTTACTTATCCCAGCTCTAGAAAAGCTATTAAACGAGGGATTGCAGTTTCACTTTGTCTTGGCGGGAACTAATCCTCAAGACCCAAGTTATGAAAATAGTATCATAGACCAGATCAAGGCTTCAACTCTATCATCAAATACTACCATTACTGGTTTCGTGACTGGTGATTTGAAAGCAGCATTGTTAAAGGATGCGGATGTATTTGTCCTGCCATCTTACTACGAAAACTTTGGGATTGCGGTAGCGGAAGCGATGGTGGCTGGGACAGCAGTGGTGATTTCTGACCAGGTCCATATTTGGGAAAACGTCAAAGATGCTGAAGCAGGATGGGTGAGTGCTTGTGAGGTTCAGGCTTTGACTAGACAGTTACGGGAAGCACTTCAAAATAAAGATGAATGCCAACTGCGGGGAGTCAAGGCTCAGGAGTATGCTTTAAAGCACTATAGTTGGAATGCGATCGCACAACAAATGATTCAGGTTTACCGTCAAATTAGTGATTAGTACCCGCAAGGGTACTGTCAAACCCCCGATAAACCAAGCAAAATAGACCTATCAGCCAATTAGATACAACAACACAGAGCAATACAGGAACGATACATAACAATGGAACGTATTCAGGAAATTCCTACCTTTAAAGTTAATGGTTTTGCTGCTCTGGTAGGGATTATTGCGATCGCTAGTTTTGGTGTGTGGTTAGGTAAAGGTCTAGTCGGGTTTTCCAATATCAACGACTTATTGATCTATACCAACAACTTATTTGGTATTGGTCTAGTGATTGTAGCCTTGGTTGCCGTAAAAGGCTTTTTGACTGTGCAGCCTAACCAAGCCCGAGTGCTAGTGTTTTTAGGTAACTACGTTGGCAGTGTCCGTACCTCTGGTTTTTGGTGGGTTAACCCTTTTGCCTCCAAGCAATTGGTTTCTCTACGAGTGCGTAATTTCAATAGTGATAAGCTGAAGGTAAATGACGCGAAAGGCAACCCCATTGAGATTGCTGCGGTAGTTGTCTGGCGAGTTGTAGACTCAGCCAAAGCCACCTTTGACGTAAATTCCTATGTAGATTTTGTGGCCATCCAAAGTGAGACCGCTATCCGTGGTTTAGCCAGTCGTTATCCCTACGATACTAATCAAGAAAACCTAGCGTCACTCAGAGGCAGCCCCGAAGAGATTGCAGCAGCTCTTAAGGAAGAATTACAGGCTCGCTTAGAGGTGTCAGGTGTCGAGGTGATTGATAGTCGTATTTCCTATTTAGCTTACGCTCCAGAAATTGCCCAAGTCATGCTACGGCGTCAGCAAGCACAAGCAATTATAGCAGCTCGTCAAGAAATTATCGAAGGTGCCTTAAGCATGGTGGAAATGTCCATCAAGCGGCTGAACGATAACCAAATTATTCAGCTAGACGAGGAAACAAAAGCAGCAATGATTAACAATTTGCTAGTGGTTTTGACTGCTGAGCAAAATATACAACCTGTGGTCAATACTGGTAGTATTAAACTGTAAGCATTCAGCATTCAGCATTCAGCATTCAGCATTCAGCAGTCAGCATTCAGCATTCAGCATTCAGCATTCAGCTTAAGCGCACGCGATGAAGCGTTCGCAAAGCGTGGCCCAAAGGCCTCAGCTTCCGCGCTTATGCGATCGCTTTTAGCGGGACTCTCGGCAGAGCCGACGCTACGCGAACAGCTTTTGAATAAAATAAGCTGACCACTGACCGCTGACCACTGACCACTGACCACTGACCACTGACCACTGACCGCTGACCGCTGACCGCTGACCACTGAGCGCTGACCGCTGACCACTAAAGGTAAAGCTGTTACTTGACCATAACTTTCGGGAATTCTATCAATAGAAACTCTAATAGTTTTCAGCTTCATCAGGTCATCAAACTATGGATTTGGAACAGATTTCCGGAAAAAGCATCTTTGGTCAGGTTTTACGTTTTCCCTTAAAGCTAATTCCTCCTGAGATGACAATGCCGATCTGGCTAGGTAAGCTCGCCGGTAAAAAATGGATAGTTGGTGCTGGCAGAAACGGCTGTTGGTTAGGAACTTATGAGTATCAGAACCAACGGGTGCTTGAGAAAACTCTGAAATTAGGAAACACTGTATTTGATATTGGAGCTCACGCTGGTTTCTTTACACTATTGACTTCGGTGCTAGTCGGTGAGAAGGGAAAAGTTTTTTCCTTTGAGCCCCTACCCCAAAACCTTGGTTACTTAAGAAAACATCTGTCTATCAACAGCATTACCAATGCCACAGTTATGGCAGCAGCGGTTTCAGAGCGCTCTGGTATGGCATCCTTTAGAGAAACTTCTGGTAGTTATCAGGGGGGTATTTCTTCTCAAGGAACACTTCAAGTCAAGATGGTCAGTTTAGATGAACTGATCGCCAGTGGTGAAATTCCTGTGCCGGACTGCATCAAAATTGATGTGGAGGGGCATGAGAAGTTTGTTCTACTTGGTGCCAAATCTCTGTTGGAAAGTGCTCATCCTACCATTTTCTTGTCTATCCATGGACGACCTGTCTATCAGCAATGTTGTCAGTTGTTAGAATCTTTGGGCTACAAAATTCAAGTATTAGACAAACCCCATGGTGGAGAGCTTCCAAAAAACCTTGATTTGATTGCTTCTTACCCGGATTGATCGATTCACTGTAAGTAGTAATATCATGCTCGGTTGAACACTTATAAATAGTAGGTAATAGGGCACAGGGAACAGGGAACATGGAACAGGGAATTAGGAGGGAGATTGCCTACCAGAAGGAAGCTAAGTTTTTTCATAACTGATTAGCTGAACATCATATAAGCCTTCAGATCGAGTCCGGTTTAACCCTATATATAGCCTTTATCATAGCTATTAGTTAGGTACACAGGATTTTTTCCCTATTCCCTATTCCCTGTTCCCTGTTCCCTATTCCCTGTTCTCTATTTTAAATAGCACTATGACCCAAAGCCAAACCAGCAACTAGCATCCCTAGTACCAAAAACGGTTGCGCACTAGCCTGGTATTTGACATCATTTTTCAGGGGGTCACGGAGAAAGTACATATCCTGGAAGGTGATTTGGGGGATGATTAATAGGATCAGGATAGCAGCGTAGAGGTTCTGATGAATGCTGATTAAATAACCAGCAATCCCTGCTTGAAATAGATCAATCATCACCACACAAATCCAAGCTGCTGTGGTAACACCAAACATGACCGGTAGGGATTTTAAGCCCAATTCGCGATCGCCTTCCACACTCTTGAAATCATTAACTACTGCAATACCTAACCCTGCCAGGGAGTAGAACAGGGTCAGAATCATAATAGTCAGGTTAAGATGACCAAATAAGCCATGACCTGCCCACCAGGGAAGGGCGATATAGCTGGCACCGAGAGCATAGTTTCCCAGCCAACCATTTTTTTTCAGTTTCAGGGGTGGGGCAGAATAGATATAGGCTAGAAAGGCACCACCTAGGGTAAGACAGGTGAGTGTGGGAAATTCATGACCAGCCCAAACATCGAGTCCGTAGCTAAGAGCGATACCTGCTAGGAGTAGCACCACAATCTGGGTGATCACCTGGGGGATAGAGATGGCTCCCGATGGGATAGGACGGTATGGTTCATTAATGGCGTCGATTTCGCGGTCATAGAAATCATTCAAGGTTTGGGTATACCCTGCCATCAACGGACCAGAAAGCAACATACAGGCGGCGGCCATCAGAAGGTCTTCGAGTGTCCAACTGTAGCCACCGGAGGAAGCAGCACCACACACTACCCCCCACATCAGGGGTATCCAGGTAATTGGCTTCATCAACTGCAGGCGAATCTTCCATAGGTTGCTTTCACCAGGAGCTGCGCCTTTCATACCCAGTAGCTGACGGGTTTTGGCACTTTGTTCAGTTAGATTTTCTTCAGCCATAGCTACTACCTAGAATGAAATTATCAAATAGCCATCTTGAAACTTAGCCCCTTTCACGGATTGACCACTAAGTTGTGGGGGAAGCAGGATATTATGCCGTTGATCCCCGGCTTCAACGGTGACTTCTGGACCGTATTGGGTCAGTTTCACCTGCTTTTTGTTAAAACCTGGTAAGAATAAACGAACGTTGCGACCAGGAATGTCGATAGTCATGGGTCTGGGTGCCTGGGATGCCTGTTTAAAATCTGGCAGGGCATCGATCAGGGATTGCCAATCTTCCCCTGGTGGGGAAGTGGGAAGAGCATTAACGACTAGAGGGGCAAATTCCGATTCTATTGCTGGGGTTACCGGGGTTTGGTTGACCAGCACACCACCGACAGTAACACCCACTTGTTGGGCACTACCCCACAGATACTTGGCTGTGGCCATGGCTAGGGGGTCATCGGTAGTGACCAGATAGGATGCGACCCGATTGGGATTTGCGATCGCATTTTTTCCATCCTCCAACATATTGTTGGCCTTATTACTTGATTCACCAGCCAAGTCGTCACTCGTCCATGACACATTTAGGATGGCGCTAGTGACTGGTTGGATAAAGGGGGAAAGGGCTTTGCCCAGGTCAGAATCTGCCATGACTTGGCGAAATCTACGACTATACCAACTGATAATTTCTGGCATTCCCAACATTCTCAGGGTAGCTTGAGAGCAGGTGCCATCGTAGATGATCGCGTCATACTGACCGCTTTGGTAGTATTCCCGAAGGGCGTTGAGGGCTAAAGCATGATCCATCCCCGGTAAGATGCCCAGTTCTTGACCATAGACATTTTTTAGGGTAGGCGATCGCAAATATTGCTCCTCTAGCTTTTTAACATCTTCCCAGCTGCGTTCCAGTAGTACTGTAGTCATTAGCTGTACTACCCGGAGGTTAGGACTTATTTCCACCGGGTCAGACGTTGGGGATAGCCCCAGTAGCAGTCCAAAGCTAGGACTTGGGTCTTGTCCTACCAGTAGCACTCGTTGACCGAGGCTCGACAGCTGCTTAGCGGCAGCAATTGCCACAGTAGTGCGACCTGTGCCGCCTTTACCCAGAAATGTTAGAATCCGTGCCATAGTGCAAGTCTTTTGCCTCGGTGCGATCGCGGTTACTAAAATCTAGTCTACGACTTTCAATTCATCCTCAAAGAACCAGGTAGAGGAGTTGTCCTCAAATTTCACCGTTGCGCCAACTCCACTGCCATCGGTCATTTTATAATCTGTGATCGTGCCTACTTTTCCCAGTTTATTTGCGATGTCGTTGCCTACCCGGTCTCTTAGACGAAACACTTTTACTTTTTGCCCGATTTTCATTGCTACTAGATCATACGATAAACCACCCCTCAGTTTACCGGAATGTGTCGCGATCGCATCAGGGAAAACTGCCATAAGTTCCACTGTTGCTCCTGGGACTGATCTCAAATCCGGTTGAATACCCATAATCTAGGGAAGTGTCGGAAGTGTGGGAGGTGTGGGAGGTGTGGGAGGTGTGGGGAGGGTGCCTCTGCTCCCTACTCCCTACTCCCTGCTCCCTACTCCCTGCTCCCTACTCCCTACTCCCTACTCCGTTTGCTATTTAAGTTGTTTATCAAGAATTTTATCCAAATTATAACCATGTTATTTGATGAACCTTTCTATATTGCGATTAATCAAGCCCGCTGGGCTGTAGCAGAAAACGTTCTCAATCAGCTTAGACTCCATCAGGGATTAAGTTTTACCAGTTGCCTTGACGTGGGATGTGGTCCCGGTTGGTTTTCTGAAAAGCTGGTGAATTGGGGAGTAAATGTAATTGGTTTAGAGGGGAGACAAGAACTTGTTGAAGAGGCAAGTAAACGGGTACCTGAAGCTAAGTTTTATCAGGTTGATGTTGAATCTACCCAACAAATGTCTCAATTTTCGGCAGCAGACTTAGTGTTTTGCTTTGGCTTGCTCTATCATACAGAAAATCCCTTCAAAGTCATTCGTAATTTGCAGTTATTAACCCAAAAAGTGTTATTTATTGAAAGTATGAATGTTCCTTTAAATGAACCAGTTACCTATATAGTTGAAGAAGGCAAAAATGAAACCCAGGGCTTAACCTACCATGCCATGATTCCTAGCCGAAGTTGCTTGCTGAAAATGCTCCAAGTTTCAGGATTTCCATATCTATACGACTATCAGGGTTATGTAGACCATGAAGATTTCTGGGAAACGGAGACCAAGCACCAAAGACGCCGAATATTTTTAGCATCTACAGTTGAGTTACAAGTCAGTGATTTAGTTCCCTCACCTGAGATTGTCACGCCAAAGTATAATTTTGCTAAACAATAACTAGACGAGTTGACGAATTAATGGATAGTCAGGAAGAGCATTTACCTAGCCATGAGTCCATAAATCAGTTGGATAAGATGGAGATTTATCTTCAGGTATTCCATCATTTTCTGCCTCAGGCGATGGATTTTCCCAACTTGGCGGTACCCTACACCTTGTTTTTGCGATCGCTTCGAGAGAAACTCCATCCAGTAGGGGTTCGGGATATCCAAGCAGTGAATTTGCCATCAGGCTTGACATTCCACGTTGATGTTGGGGATCGACTGGGCTGTGACTTTTACTATGGTCATTACCAAGAATACTTTGATGCCCAACTCTTTTTAGGTCTGCTGGATGCCAATTCCATTGTGCTAGATGTAGGAGCAAACTTTGGTTACTACGCCGTATCATCAGCTACCAAATTAACTTCTAGGGGTTGTGTTCATGCCTTTGAACCTAACCCAGATGCCTACCAGCTTTTACAACAAAATGTAGAAGTTAACCACTTACAACAGTTAGTTTCTTGCCATGACCTATGCGTCGGTGCTGAAGATGGAGAAACAGACTTTTATATTACCCAGGAATCCGCATTTAGTGGTATGGATGATACTAAACGGTCTGTCTTGCGTGAAAAGATTACAATTCCAGTGCGTAGTCTAGACTCCATACTTCCCGAGTTGGGATTATCCCAGATAGATGCCATCAAGATTGATGTCGAAGGATACGAATTTGCCGTATTAAATGGTGCCATAGAAACCATTCAGCGCTCACCAAATCTAGTGATCATGATGGAAGTGAGTGCCAAGAATCTAAATGAGCACAGACGGGAAGCATTGATGTCCTCTCTTGTGAATCTTTACAATCAAAACCTCCGAGGCTGGATCGTGGATTCTAACCCAAGAGTACTCAAATCCATACCAACTCCAGAAGCAGCACTAACGTTAGGGAGTGCTACAAGCGCTAATTTATTCCTAATGGTTTCTGGCTCAGAGCGTGAACATCAATTGAGTAAAATCTATCATAATTTACAGACAAAGGAAGATAGTAATCAACTCAAAGAACCTGATATATTTTATCTAAAAAGCATGTAATATAGGGGGGTTGGGTAATCGGTGGATATTCTCTACGACCATCAAATGTTTGCCATCCAGAAATTTGGTGGTATATCCCGAATTTTTATTGAATTAATCCGAGAGTTATCGCCAAACTCTGACTGCTCAATTCATTGGCATCGTGGCATCAAGACCGATGGGTACGATATCTCAGAGTATCGCGCTCAACTCACCGGATATGGGGTGATACCAAAATTTCCCTTTCCAACAGGTAAGGCTATTAATGACACTATCAATAAACTATCCTTTCAATGGTTTGTCCGTAGATTTGGTAGACAATATGATATCTATCATCCTACCTACTATGATGCTGACTTAGTGGAGATTGTTAAACCTAAGAAACTTGTAATAACAATCCATGATATGATTCCGGAAAAATTTTTATCAGGACAAGCTAAGTTTCAGCCATTAATTAAAAATAAGCAACAGCTAGTTGAACAAGCCGATTTAATTTTTGTAGCTTCCGAAAATAGCCGAAATGATTTAGTAGAATTATTGGGAGTTAATCCGCAAAAAACTAAAGTAACCTATTGGGCAAGTCGAATTCAAGACGCTAAAGAATTTGAATTACCAAAGGATTGCCTTAGTCAGCCTTACTTCCTTTATGTGGGAACTCGTTCAAAATATAAAAATTTTGAAATAGTCCTCAAAGCGTTTGCTGCTAGTCCTAAATTACGGGATAATTTAAAATTAGTCTGTTTTGGGGGTTCCTGTGATTTTTTGGAATCCGAATTAAGGGTTATGGAAGAGCATAATATGCGGCAAAATTTTATCTATCTTAGGGGTGATGATGCCCTACTCAAAACCCTATATTGTAATGCCCAAGCCCTAATTTACACCAGCCGCTATGAAGGATTTGGTTTGCCCCCCCTAGAGGCAATGGAATGCCAATGTCCAGTTATCTGCTGCTTAACCTCTTCCTTGCCTGAGGTGGTAGGAGATGCAGCTAGTTTATTTGAGCCAGATTCTGTGGATGGACTAGTTAACGCTATGGAGATAGTTGTAGAAGACTCAGAACATCGGGCATCTATGATTGAGAAAGGACGGCAACGTGCTAAGCTTTTCACATGGGAAAAGACTGCTCAACTGACCTTGGATGGTTATCGTTCAATTAGGTGATGAATTCTGGACACCGCTATAAGTTTGTCAGCAGTATCAGTTGCTAATCAAACCCCGAAGACGGTAGTATTTGGATTGGTGTGAGGTAGATTTGATCTATATACCCGTCATCACTGATAAGTAGTGACCAAAAATTTGGTTGGGTTTTAAGGTAATACAGTCATGAATAAACAGGATTCAGTTATAGAACAAATTAAACAAGACCGAAAGATTCGAGCAGGGGATGATCCACGAAGGTTAGAGCATTTTGGGTTTAAGGTACACTCTCAATCCGATGAAGACGGCATTATAGAAGAAATCTTTAATAGAATTGGGATAAAATCCCAGGTTTTTGTGGAGTTTGGAGCAGAAACAGGACGAGAAAACAATAGTCATTATCTTTTAGAAAAGGGATGGACAGGATTGTGGATAGAATCCTTGCCAGACTATGCAAAAACTATTCGAGCCAATTATCAAGATGCCATCGGTGAAGGTCGCTTAAAATTTATCGAAGCGGCAGTTAACGCCGAAAATATTAATGATTTAATTGAAAGTGCTGGTATTACTGGAGAAATTGATTTTCTTTCAGTGGATATTGATAGTAATGACTATTACGTCTATGAGGCTATTTCGGTTATACAACCTAGAGTTGTTTGTTTAGAGCACAATCATTCCTATCCACCACCTCAAGAATGGATCATGCCCTATGATCCTAATTTTCGCTGGGATTGTAATTCTAGTGCTTATGGAGCTTCTCTTGTAGCTTTAGAGAAGCTAGCTCGCAGTAAGGGGATGGTGTTAGTAGGTTGCGGATTATATTCTGCCAATGGATTTTATGTCCGTGAAGATTTAGTCAATGATGCCTTTTCTCCTCCCTTTACTCCTGAGCGTTTTTTTAACCCTTTAGACTATCAAAAAATTGTTAGTTTTCCTCCTAGAGCTGCGGGGGATGCAAAGCCAAGTAACTCTCATCCCTTTAAGATAATCGGGGGGTTTGTGAAAATAAAAACAAAGCAATTATTGAAGCAGATACTGGGAAAAAGTAATTGAATCCAACCAGTGTCTTGATGCAAAGCGCGAGTGGTTTACCCCATGAGCGACTGCATCGCTTCTGCATATTAATACCGTTTTAAGGGTGTTTTTATCAATGGTTATTGAGGGTGATGAAAAATAAATTAATCAATTACCATATTTCTAATATTTGCTTGTTACTACTATGTCTGTTTTGTGTAGCATTAAACTCATCTTTTGGTCGGCCAATTTGGATTGATGAGTTTTTACATTTTGCTTTCGGTAGCTATGACACAACGGCTGAAGCTTGGAACGCTATCAGTCAGTCTATTCTAACGATTAATCATGGACAAACAGGCATTTATATGCTTATTGACCACTGGTTGATGCAGCTCTTTGGTGCTAACATCTTTTGGCTAAGATTTCCCAGTATTTTCTCTGGTTTGGTCTTGTTTTTAGCAGCAATTTATCTTTTCCGTCTTTGGGGCATGCCCTTTTTCTGGCAAGTTATTGGTATTCTTGCTCTTTTTTCTCAAACTCAGCTAATGTATTTTGTGGGTGAAGCCCGCCCTTATATGCCTTTAGTAACTGCTACCGTTTGTACCTTAGCCTATTACAGTACCCCTTTGCCCCAAAGAACCCGTGCTATTTTTACATTTTTTGGATTATTTTCTATTTTAATGGGGGTACTATTCCATCCTTATTTTTCTGTTTATTGGTTGGCAATTATTGTATTTACATACTTGCAAAAATTGATTCAAACGGGCGGAAAAATTTCAATTAACTCTGTTCTTAAACATACTAATATTCCTCTTTCTGTCCTCGGCACAATAGTCTATTTTACTTTAGGATTATTAACTTGGTTACGAGAGCGCCCAGAGTTTACATTTGCTCCTTTTCATTGGGTAAAAAAGGATGAGTTACTCATCACTTTTATGGAATTCAGTCATTTTGAATTTTTACAAAAACTTTTATATCCCTTGCTTATTATCATTTTCGTTATTTTCTCAATTATTATAGTTTACCCAAAACTTAGGAAAGTTTATCTTAAAGAGCTAATCAGTCCTGTTTTTCTAATAATTATAGCCTTGGGAATATCTATAGTTTTATCCAATAGTTACTCCGAAAAGAGACATAAGATAAAACTATAGATATTCCCAAGGCTATAATTATTAG
>NZ_JAAHIE010000190.1:0-12422 GCF_010671945.1 Moorena sp. SIO4E2 | reverse complement strand
ATTACCTATTACCTATTACCTATTACCTATTACCTATTACCTATTACCTATTACCTATTACCTATTACCTATTACCTATTACCTATTACCTATTACCTATTACCTATTACCTATTACCTATTACCTAAAATCCCGAAATTGTGTACCTCATAGCTATGAGAATTGCTATAGCTGTTCAGTAAGTGTCTCTAACTGGACATCTCAACAACTCATAACCAACTTATATACTACTACCATCACTCAAGCCGAAATTATGTATGGTATTGCTATTTTACCCAGGGTAAGCGCAAGAATCAATAAGCTGTAGCTTATTGAGAAAAAAAGGGGATCATTCTCAACTATTAAACTCTATTGAGAATCAAGTTCTACGAGATTATAGGGGTTTCGAGCCACGATCAACCGATATCCAGCCAATGCACATTATGGGCAATTTTTTCTTGCGCTTACCCTGGCTATTTTACCCCAAGGTAAAAGACAAGATGAACTGCAAAAAGCGGCTAACTTAATGTTTACAGAAGACTTCTCAGGCCGTATTCTTTACTTTGACCAAAAAGCGGCTGTAAGTTTTGCATCAATTGCATGCGAAAGAAAAAAAATAGGACAACCAATTTCTCAAGCCGATGCTCAAATTGCAGCTATTTGTTATAGCCATCATGCTACCCTTGCTACTCGGAATGTTGATGATTTTAAAAACTGTAATATTGCCATTATCAATCCCTGGGACTATAGAGTAACATAACTAAAGTTTTGTAACGTAGGAAACAGGGAATCGGAAATCGGTAATTGGGGGAAAATTATGTGTAATTTATAGTTATTAAAAACGCTTTAGTAGTGCGCAAAAACCATAAATTATGCTTATTAATTTCCCAGAAACAAAAATATTTTAGAGGCCAATTGCTCTATTTACTGTTCCCTGTTCCCTGTTCCCTGTTCCCTAAACAACCATAACTATGTACTTAAACAACTCGCAAAGCGTTATGGAAACCAATCCTCATCCAAAGCTTGTGTGAAATCAATTTCCGCTTCTGGAGGAAGTGTAAACAGTTTAGAAACGGATTTTACCGCACTAGGATGGGCTTTGTTGTAGAAAATTTCCAGTTGAGTACGAAGGCTAGGGCTATCCTCAATAATAGTTTTAATTTGGGCGCGAAAGTTAACCACTTCAGCCGCCCAATGATTCCTGTTTTGTTCTTGTTCAGACTTCCAATAAGCCAGTTTCAGCAAGTGTTCTAAAAGACGGGTTAAAAGACTCAATAATGCTCGTTTTTCACTTTTACCCATGCTTTCAATTTCTTCAATTAAATTATCCCAGTCCACTTCACTAAAATTACGGTTTCGGAGATTTTCTACCGTTTCGTTTATCCATTGATAGTAGTCAGTGTCATAAGAGGTGTAGGTTTTCATGATTTTAGATACTAATGTTATTTCAGATTTTGACGTTGCGTCAGTCTTAGAATGAATAGGAGTAGAGTGGGCATCCTGCCCGCACGAAAATAGTAGAGTGGGCATCCTGCCCGCACGAAAATATATTGAAACTGGCAAGATGCCAGTTCCACGCAAGATGCCCATTCCACAGAGAATCGCCAGCAGCCGTGAATCTATATCATCAGCCACTGCCCACCCTACTGCTGTCATGGATTGGCAGATGCGATCGCGCTTCTAGGCTAACTGTAGTATTTGTGGAGTTGGTAACTCTTTATTAACTTGGCTATAGGCTTACAAATATAAGCGATGGCGGCGTAAAAAAGGAGTATTCCTCTATGGTAACTCTTTCCCCGACTCCCGACTCCCTGTTCCCTTTTTCCATCAATTCTGTATACTTTAGTAGCAAACAAATTTTCTAATTGTTTAATGAACATAGGGATTTTATACACAGGGGGCACGATTGGTTCTGTGCAGGGACCTGATGGGCTGTATCCACTAGATACTGTTGGTTTCCAAAAGGCGTTTGATGAGAATATTTTGCCGATTATTCAAAGTCAATATCCCGATTGTACCATTGGTTATATTGATATCGGGTTTGGTCCGAATAACAGCACTCTCGACAGTACCAACTTGCAGCCGAAAGACTGGTGTACAATTGCGATGGCAATCCTAGAAGCCTACGGCAGCTATCAGGCTTTTATTGTGCTCCATGGCACGGACACCATGGCTTGGACGGCTTCGATACTGTCGTTTTTGATGACGGGGCTGGATAGCGATGGCAACTATAACGCTTTGTTGAGCAAGCCGGTGGTTGTGACTGGGTCCCAACTGCCACTATTTGTAGAGAAAGCGGACTCTTCCTATACTGTACGTTTCAACACCGATGCACTCCAAAACGTCTGTGGTGCCGTAACCTCCTGTTGTGAAGGTGTACCTGAAGTTTGTCTGTACTTTGATTCCACCTTAATGAGGGGCAATCGCACGGTCAAGACCAACGCCAGTGAGTTCAAAGCCTTCTCCACTCCCAACTATCCCAATATTGGGGAATATGGGTTAGAGTTTGACGTGAACAACAAACTCGTGCGCCCCTTGCCCACAGACCCCTCCCTGGCACTCTCTGTCCAGGGCGAGCCTGCTTATGACGCTTTATTGGCTCAACTAACCTACATTAACGATAATATTAACGACACTACCGTTCTTCCCTTTTCCGCTTTCCCCGCCTATTATGATGTCTCTACTGACCCCAATACCAGCGTACTTGGGGATATGCTGGCGGCCTGTATTAATCAGGGAGTAGATGGTTTAATTCTGGAGTCTTATGGGGCAGGGAATTTCCCTTCTGGCAATCCAGACACTCCTGAGAATGGGGCGATTTATAAAACTCTCCAAGAAGCTAATAACAACGGTACGGTGATCGTTGACTGTACACAGGTTCTCAGCGGGATTGTCAATTCCCAGACTTATGCAGCAGGTTCCTGGCTGAGTCAGGTAGGAGCAGTTGGTGCTTATGATATGACCCCAATTGCGGCTGCCAGCAAGCTGACTTACTTAAAGCTCTTAGCTAAATACTATAACTGGGATCAATACAAGATTAAAGAACTGATGATGACCAATCTCGTCGGCGAGATTATGGATGTCAACGTTCTCGATGCCAGAGGAGAAGGCTTCTTAGCGCCGGGAGAGACGATTATGGCTCTTGATGGCACTGCCATTTTGACCAACGAGCCCGGACAGGGTCCAGTCTTAAGTGGCACTAGCTTAGAACAGCCTTTCGTTTTGCTTGAGGATCCCAGCTCTGCCAAGTTGCCCGGTCAATTGCATATGCAAGAAGACGGTCAATTAATCTTCTATGACCGGGACAACCAAGCTGTTTATCAGGCACCGGCGCAACCAGATCCTGACACCCGCTCATCCAAGCTGATCCTAGAAGGTGAAACTACTGATGGTGGCACCAAACTTTATATCCAGAATTACGGCAAAGAGCCTGTCTATATTTATCCCGAACCGATTTCCCCCGAACAGTCCCAGGGTAAGGGCAAACATAAATCCCAGGGTAAGGGCAAGAAGAAATAATATCAAGTCCGCTTGAATATCCATAATTAACGGTAGGGTGGGGAGATGGGGAGATGGGGAGATGGGGGAGATTTTGATTAAGGGGAATTATCCGGATATGATAATTAGAATCGTAGGGTAGGCAGTGGCTAAGGGGATTAGCAAGCTTGGTAAATCTATCTGATCCACTGCCCACCAGGTAATTATCCGGACATGATAATTAGAATCGTAGGGTGGGCAGTGGCTAAGGGGATTGGCAAGCTTGGTAAATCTATCTGATCCACTGCCCACCAGACAGGAACTACGGGATACTCCATCAGGAGACCCTACGGGATTGACTGATCAGGGAACAGATAAAAAATATTGTCTACCTCATTAGGCTAGAAACTGTTTTAGTTGAATTCAAGAGTACAAAATTTATAATCCTAGGGTGGGCAGTGCCTATTAATGGGGACCCTAGCTATTATTATCAGTTTCAAGCACTGCCCACCCTACCTAACTTTTTCGATTGTGATTAATCCTGAGGTGGGCTCAAAACCTTACTTAGTAAGGGCTATGGCGATTATTTTATACTAATTTATCATAGCCACCCTAGGAGAGCCAAAATTTATAATCCTAGGGTGGGCAGTGCTATTAATGCGATCGCTATCTGTTTTTATTGGTTTCAAGCACTGCCCACCCTCCCTAACTTTTTCGATTGTGATTAATCCTGAGGTGGGCAGTGCTATTAATGCGATCGCTATCTGTTTTTATCGGTTTCAAGTACTGCCCACCCTCCCTAACTTTTTCTAGGAGAGCCAAAATTTATAATCCTAGGGTGGGCAGTGCTATTAATGCGATCGCTATCTGTTTTTATTGGTTTCAAGCACTGCCCACCCTCCCTAACTTTTTCGATTGTGATTAATCCTGAGGTGGGCAGTGCTATTAATGCGATCGCTATCTGTTTTTATTGGTTTCAAGCACTGCCCACCCTCCCTAACTATATCAGGTAATAGCTAACGGCTAAACTAAGGAAAAACCTAACCATAAATTACACATAATTTATTTAAAAAAATGGGATACACAATAATTGTAAATAAATGTAATAATAATTAATTATCCCTTGCATTTTTTCAAGTAGTTATGTATAGTATAGAAAGTAGACGCTGAAACTAATAACCGCGCTGGATATGCCCGTTAACCATCCCCAGCGCGGCTTTCCTCCCAACGAAGTAGGAGCTACTTCCATGATGGCATCAAAAAATCACGATTATCTATCCTGCCGTGGAATGGGCATCTTGCCCGTTCTTTCGACTTTTGGTAGCGGACCCGGTAAGTACCATGGGCATGTTGTTGTGGCACGGGCATGTTGTTGTGGCACGGGCATGTTGTTGTGGCACGGGCATCTTGCCCGTGACAATTATTTTCGGGCGGGCTGTGCCAAGCAGGCGCAAAGAGGCGGAAAATCAGGGCAAGCCTTGTGGTGGTGCGTTACGGGGCTACTGGCTACGAAGTTGAATATGATGGCAAGGCGCGCCCCTAACACACCCTACTTTTTGACCTTGCGGTATCTAATCCTTAATGGGATGGCCTTTCGGCCACGCTACGCGAACGCAAACTGCTGAAACCTAACCAGATTTGATGTATTATTTCCCCTATTACAAATTGAAGTACCTGTGGGTGGACTAACATAAAACTCACCTTAAACCCACCAGACTCAAACCCCCAGGGTCAACAACCTTCAACCTGTAACCTTCAACCTTCAACCTTCAACCTGTAACCTTCAACCTGTAACCTTGGCCAAAGGCCACGCTACGCGAACAACCCACCTGACAAGGAACCCCAAGAGGGAACAACCTTAAAAAAAAAATGGATAAATTCATCTAAGATTCATAGAAATATAATCTGTTTTTGAATAAAATTCAGGAATATTGAAAGAATAGTCATAGTCTAGATCGGGACTATTATAATGTCTTGATTTTTGGGATGCTTATTTTTAATTAAGCAACGAAAAATTATTCAGTTTTGTCAAAGGTATTGTAGGATGTAGTTTGGGATAAAACCCTAAACTACCAATGCTTTTTTTGATCTGTTAGTGCTTGTTGAATTGTAGCAACACGACTACCTCACTATGACCCAATTGAATTATTGGTTGAAATCCTTAGGAATGCTAACTGTAGCTGTGCTCACTACGGTAACTCCTATTACGTCTAAAAAAGCTAGCGCTAGAACAGTTGCGGACTTAAGGCAACAGGAAAAATCTCTGGAAATTTCTGTCCTTCCTCCAGACACAGATCCAGATTCCATTAAAATCCCTGTTCCCCCTCCCGAAAGCAACAAGAATGGCATTTGTCCGGAGTTTCTGCCACCAGTGATTGACTCGATTATCGATCATCCTTCTTTTGCCAGAGGTAAATGGGGGATTTTGGTTGAATCGTTATCGGAAGAGAAGATTTTTTACAGCCACAATGCTAATCAATACTTTATCCCTGCTTCTAACATCAAACTATTAACTACAGCGGCAGCATTAAACAAGCTTCATCCCAATACTCCGATTCGCTCTAAGTCAATGGAAGAATGGGTAAAGATAACGAATCTAAAAAGCCACAATAGCTATGCTGATACCTTATTGCGCTATATTGGCGGGTCGGAAGTAGTGCAGGATGCTTTGGCGGAATTGGGAGTTGACCCTAATAGTTATCGACTGGTAGATGGGTCTGGCTTATCCCGGAAAAATTTAGCGACTCCAGAGGTATTTGTAACCACTCTCAAAGGGATGAGTGATGCCAATAATAACGAAGTTTTCCTAGCCTCTTTACCGGTTGCAGGAGTGAGCGGTACCCTCAAAAATCGGTTGCGTCATCCCTCTACACAAACCAAAGTTCAGGCCAAAACCGGCACCCTCAGAGGAGTGAAAGCTCTGTCTGGATATCTAGAACATCCCGATTACGGAACTATTGTGTTTAGCATCATGGTTAATCAACCATCCCAGTCAGGCAAAGTCTTAGAAAAAGGAATTGATCAGATTGTTCTGCGATTGACTCAGCTGATGCCTTGTAGTTGATAGAGAGTGTGGGGCGGGGGCGCGGGGAGATGGGGAGATGGGGAGATGGGGAGATGGGGAGATGGGGAGATTTTTATTAAGGGTAATTATCCGACTCCTGAGTGTCTAATCCTTCAAACTAGTCTTCCCCCGATTCCCGATTACCGATTCCCGATTCCCGATTCCCTGCAACAATCCGATCAAAATACCAATTCAATACCGGAGCGAGCAAACTATGAAACCGGCCTAGTAATCTCATCTCGAATCCTGGCATGATCCCAAACTGCTTTTTCTCAATACCTCGTACAATCTGATTCGCTACAGCAGTTGCACTCCACATCTGGGCACTGCCAGTAATCATCTTAGTTTCCAGGGGCTTAGTTTTATTTTCTGCTTCCAGTTGTGGGGTATCGGTATCGGGAGGATAGACAATAGAAACATGAATGCCTTGGGGCTTTAACTCACCCCGTAAGGATTCCGTTAAACCCCGCAGGGCAAATTTACTGGGACTGTAAGGGGTATAGCCATAAATACCAATCAGTCCAGCACCGGAAGATAGCAGTACAATATGACCCTTGTGTTGCTTTACCATGCTGGGTAGTACTGCTTTAATTGCATAGAGGGAACCAAAATAGTTAACTGCCATGGTTTGTTCAAATACCTCTATGGGCAGCTCTTGGAAGTAACCGGGATGAGCAATACCAGCGCTAGTGATTAATAGGTCAGCCGGACCGATTTGGTCGATTGCTTGCTCAATGGCTGTTTCTACCTGTATCTGCTGGGAAACATCAGCAGAAATAGTTATAATTTTTGCTTGCGGATCTGTTCCCATCCCTTCAATCTCGACTTTAGCCTGCTCTAGCTTAGCTGTATCCCTAGCAATCAAGGTCAGATTAGCTCCCTTCTGGGCTAATAATTTGGCAGTGGCTTTGCCAATCCCACTGGAACCCCCTGTGATAATAGCGTGCTGTTGATTGAAGGTCATGGTTGAGTCTATTCCGAAGGAGCCTTAATTTTTAAGGGAACAGGGAATAGGGAACAGGGAATAGGGAACAGGGAGTCGGGAATCGGGAGTCGGGTCGCACCTGTAGAATGGGCATCAGGCGTGGAACTGGCATCTTGTGTAGAACTGGCATCTTGCCAGTTTCCTCCTTATTTTGGGGCGGGCAGGATGCCCACTCTACTCCTATTCATTCCAAGACTGACGCAACGTTTTGCGATCGCACTCTTATCTAGCAGTTGTGATCGTCATCAGGTACACCAATTTTTGCCCTGTTCCCAGATCCGCTGTTCCCTAAAGAATGAATTATGCGATCGCGGATTCGCTTACCGCCACTTCCTCATTCTTAGCCGGTAAAGGTGCTGGTTTATTAGTCATAAATTCAGCCAGCTGAGCCTCAATTTGGTCACGGACAATTTGGCGATATTCCAGGAAGTGTTCTGCGTAGGCACAAAGTACAAAGAAAGAGCCGACCACTTTCGGTTTCTGCTGAATCAGCTTAAACAGACTCTTCCAGAACGTCCAGCGGGTCTTACGGACAACCCCTTGTCGCCAGCATATGGTTAGTAGCGCCCGGATAGTTATCCAATCGATCGGACGAGATACACCATGCCTTGGTAGACCCAGCTTCATCAAGTAGTTGTAGATGCGGTTTAAAAATCGCTCTGGGTCATACAGTCTCCAAAACGCCTCCACATATTCACGAGCAATTTCTTCCACAGGCCGAGTTGGCACAAAATTGAGCAAAGTCGTTTGGTTAATATTAGCCCCACCATCGATAAGTCGTCCTTCTTTCTCAAGGCGATGCCACAGAGCAGTATTAGGCAATGCCTGCAACATACTAAAAAAAGCAATAGGAATCGACGTTTTCTCAATAAACTGGACAATGCGATCGCCTGCGCCAGGTTTTTCCCCATCAAAGCCCATGATAAACCCAGCCATCACCCTGATACCTGCCTGGGTAATTGCATCCACCGATTCACTCAGAGAATCCCGAGTATTTTGCAACTTTTTAGTCAGGGTAAGGCTGTCTTCATCAGGAGTTTCAATGCCCAAAAAGACCGCTTTAAAATTACAATCGACCATCAGGTCGATCAGTTCTTGGTCTTGAGCCAAATCCACGGAAGCTTCTGTGATGAAGTTAAAAGGATACTCGTGTTCAGCCATCCAGACTTTCATGGCTTTCAGCAGAATCTTGACATTGCGCTTATTGCCAATAAAGTTGTCATCGACTAGAAAAATCCCCCCTTGGAAATTCAGTTCTAAGAGGCGTTCTAGTTCAGCTAACAACTGCTCGGGAGTTTTGGTGCGGGGTTTGCGACCGTAGAGGACAATAATATCGCAGAATTCGCACTGAAATGGACAGCCCCGAGAGAACTGGATTGCCATAGTGTCATAGGCTTCGAGGTCGAGAAGATCAAAACGGGGGATTGGGCTCTCCGTCACATCCGGCTTCTCACCATTGGCACGAAACACCCCTTGACTCTCGCCCCGTTCAATCGCTGAGACAAACATCGGTAGGGTAATTTCCCCTTCATCCAAAATCAAGTAATCTGCCCCAGCCCCTTCAGGTTCGTGGGGTGAGGTGGTCGGGTAAGGACCACCAACGGCTACCTTTTTCCCACGGCGCTTAGCTTCCTGAATTTGCTCAAGAAAATCCTTTTTCTGGACGATCATACCTGAGATAATCACTATCTCAGCCCAATCCCATTCTGCCTCCGTTACCTCACATACATTGCGGTCAACCAGTTTAAAGGACCATGTCTGAGGTAATATCGCCGCTACTGTCACCAAACCTAGGGGTGGCACCAGTGCCTTGCGATTCACCAACTCAATGGTTTTCTCCATTGACCAGAAACTTTTCGGAAACAGAGGATATAGCAGTAAAACTCGCATAAGTGGCACCTGAAACGATAGTTAGGTTTTCCGGAATTGATTTATCAGAATGTATCAATTGATCACAGCTGGCTTAACTTAACCAGAGTTGGAAAGATGTCGTTGGCGGATTGCCTGTCAGCCACTAACTATTAGGTTAGGTAAATATTAGGTAGGTAACGGGGTGGGAGACTTTTCCCGAGTTAGTTAGTTGCTAAGGCTTGCTAATATATATAGTCTGATCCCCCAGTTAATTCCCACTCAATTCGCCAACGGGATTTTTAATCTGTAAGTTGCCAGTTTTCCCTTAGATTTACCTGTCAGTAGTTATACTTAGCAGCGGCCTAAACTGAGCTTTCGGCCTCTTCTCCCCCCGGTGTTTTGGGGAAGCTCTTCCCCCCCTTGTTAAGGCTCTTCCCCCCCCTTGTTAAGGGGGGATGGGGGGGATCATCAATTAGCTCAAGTTATGACCGTATCCAGTATTGCTACTATTTGATAGTTAATCTAAGGGTGATTTCTGGGTACTATCGTCCTGCTGAAGCTTTGCTACTTCTTGAGCCAGGGTGTTCACCGTAAAGCGAATTTGCTCCTCCGTATGGTTACAGGTGATAAAGAAGCGCAGGCGGGCAGCATTTTGTGGCACCGACGGGTAGAACATAAACGGGACATTGATACCACGTTTAAACAGATTCTGAGAGAGTTGCACCGACTTCAACGCATCCCCCACAATAATTGGAATCACCGGAGAGTCTTTACTGGTCCCTGTGTTCAGTCCCTGTTTCTGGGCTAATTCTAGGAAAAGTTTAGCTCGCTGGTGCAACAGTGCAACTCGCTCTGGTTCTGCCTTGAGTAGCCTTATGGAAGCCAGCACCGAGGCTGCATTAGGGGGAGCTATGCCAACACTATAGACAAACCCCGGGGAGGTATACTTGAGGTATTCTACCACAGCAGCGCAACCAGCAATATAGCCACCGCAGCTAGCGAAGGACTTGCTGAGGGTACCCATCCACAAATCTACATCAGCGGGATCAACCCCACAGAACTCACCAACCCCTCGACCGTGTTTGCCCAGTACCCCGATGGAGTGAGCTTCATCTACCATCAGGAAAGCTTTGTGGCGTTTCTTGACTGCAATGAACTGGGGCAAGTCGGGAATGTCACCATCAGTACTGTAAACCCCTTCGATCACAATCAGTACCCGTTGATAGTGGTGACGACGCTCCTGGAGTATTTTCTCCAATGCCTGGCAGTCATTATGAGGAAATGCAATAATGCTCGCTCCCGACAGGATGCATCCCTGTAGAATACTGTTGTGGCTCAGAGAATCATGTAAGATTAGGTCGTTTTTGCCAAATAGGTGACTAATAGTCGTTACGTTAGTAGCATGCCCGCCCACATAGACGATACTATCCTCAGTACCAATAAAGTCAGCAATTTCTTTTTCGAGCTCTCGATGTAAGGGTTTTTCCCCTGACAACAGACGGCTAGCACAGGCGGAGGTACCATAATGATCAATGGCTTCCTTTGCTGCTTGAGAAACAACTGGGTCACCGCACATCCCCAGATAATTATAGGTGGCATAATTAATCAATTCCCGGCCACCAATCTCTGTGGTGTTGTTGACTACCCGTTCTTGGGGGGTAAAGAAAGGGTTGTTGACCCCCAGCGCTTTGATTTCCTCCTGTTGCAATTGCAGTTTGCGGTATTCTGGGTATAGGTGGAAATGGTGGTATTCCGGTGGGATATCTTGATTGTCTAGCTTTTCTACATCTTGATTTGGAATTAGACCGTTTTTGGCCGATATATGACCATTCGTTTCCCGTATTGACCTCCCTGACGAGGTTTCTAGGTGAGCTTGTGAGTTTCCTGTTGGTTGTTTAGCAACGTATTCGGCCAAATACTCAGCCAATGCCTCAATATTGTTGTGATCCCATAAAAGCGTTGGGGAAAGCCGATGTCCGAGGAAATTCTCCAGCTCTCCGGATAAGTTAACAGCTTCAATAGAATTTAAACCATAATCGGTAAAATCCCGATGAATATCGATTTCTTGGACATCCAGCTCAAGTACTTCTGCTAGCTTGGACACTAACCAAGTGGCAATGCTTGATGCTCCTTGAGATAATTTTGGGGAACTGACGGTAGATTTCTGATCACTGGTAACTAAAGTAGCCGGTGAGCTTTCTTTCCCGTTCCAGACCTGGTTCAACAATTCCATGTTGCACTCCTTCACCACACTAAAAGATTAAATCACCCAACTCCAGTTACTGGCACTGGGTGATCGTCTGGCCTTACCCCTCCATGACTTTTCGATCATTGAGCCTAGTTGTGAACCTTCAATCTCAGCTAATAATGTTCTAAACAGAGATTATGCCTTTATTTCGGTCTAGTTGCCACTCTTGAAGCCAATGAATTGCTATTTTCGGGGTTGACTTGATGGTTATTTTGCCATGAACTACTAAAACTTGTGAAAAATTCTATCAATCAAGTCAAGTCTACCCTCTTGCGCCGATAGCGTTTGACAGGTAAGCTATTTGGCATCGAAAAATCTGTTTCGTAAGATGCAGATTTGATTGATTGGGTCTGGTAACCTCTAGGCTTGGTATGAGGGGAAACTACCCAGGGATAATCCGCGATCGCATAATGGCAAACCATAAACCTAAATACTCCAACTTAGTCGATCTCGTGGTCGATAGAGCACTAAACCAACCTAACCAAATTGCTTACACTTTCCTAGCAGACGGGGAAACAGAATCTGGCCTGTTGACCTACCAACAGTTAGATCAACAGGCCAGAGCCATTGCTGCTCAGCTACAGTCTCTAGTTGCCGCTGGCTCCCGTGCCTTATTAGTCTACCCCTATACCGCTGGTTTAGAGTTCATTGCCGCTTTCTTTGGGTGTCTGTATGCCTCAGTTGTAGCAGTGACCGCTAATCCCCCCCGGTCGAAACAGGCTATTGCCCAATTACAGCAGCGGGTCATTTCTTCCCAAGCCACAGTAGCGCTTACTACCACGGACTTATGGAAAAGAATCCAGCAGCAGTGTAGCTCG
>NZ_JAAHIE010000019.1:0-42610 GCF_010671945.1 Moorena sp. SIO4E2 | reverse complement strand
ACAACCCCAGACCAAGAGCTACAACCAATATCTACAGACTTGACTAGGATCTGGTTTCACCGACTTCATCGTTTTGTCCTGATCGTAGTCAAAGGTTCTCTCACAAAAGCCACTTTCACTCTCCAACGCACAATTCAAAACAGTTTTATAATTTTTGTAATGATGATTGTCTATAACCTCAAATTTACCCATTAAGTTGTCTCGAGAAAATGAAACTAGATAGGCATAGGGCAAATGCTGATATCCTTCATATTTAAATGGGTCACAAGGAACTTTGTCATAAACATTTTGGATACGAATAGTTCGTGTCTCGGGGTTTTGTTGCGGTGCCTGTTGTTGATAAAATTCTACAAATGCTTGGTTGCCTACACGAGGGGAAGCATAGTTGTAGCTTGCAGACTTGATATCTGGTCTAGACAACGCCATATCAAGTGTGAATAAAGTGCTCAGTGTAGAGCCTAAACTATGGCCAGTAATATACAGAGTATCGATCGGTTTTTCAGATGCTTGGTATTTATCAACTAGGGCAAACACCTGATTCTGCATCGAGGGTGTGTTCCCATCACTATTGGAATAGATATGGTAGAAACCTGATTCAACCCTAAGCTTAGATGGCACTACAACATCTTCCTGATAAGGTACAAATGTTGTATGATTAACACCAAAAGTATCTATTAGATCCTCTGTGGAATAAGTACCTCTAAAGGCAAATATATAAGTGTAAGGAGACTGCTGAGATCGAAACACTACACCATAACACTCAACAGTTTTGTATTTATTAAAAATCGCATCAACACCAGTCCAGTAGTCTACAAAATCATAACCATCCGGTGGAGACACCTCAAGACACTCAGCAGGGTTTTGCTTATCAAAAGCATCATAAGTTAGACTGCTTGCTTGCGCTAAAAGGATGGCCCTGGTGGAATCAAGGTCAGCAGTTGTGAGGTAAGTAATTGTGTTATCCATCACGCATGCTTTCATTAGGATTGCTATATATAGCAATCCTATCTGATTTGTGAAAGAAATGGTCTGCTTTAAGGCAGGAAGCAGACGGCAGATGGCAGAAGGGAAGGGAGAAGGCACCAGTTTTTAACAATTCCAGTGATTTTACAAATAATTTAGGATTGCTATATAGGCTTCCTCCCCAGCAGCAAGGATGAAGCCAATGGCATTACTGTCGAGTCTGTTAAACCCTAGTCATGTAATTATTTTTTGCACAAAAGTCTATACAATTAATTGCTGCTTCAGAATTAGCAACAGAGGGATGCACGGTACATTTAAGACGATAATCACCAGTAAAAAACTGACAGTTAGAACAGGGAATTTGATGCAGTCGTTTGGCAACAGCAAAACTTTCTCGGACTGCTGACAAAACCGTCCAAACTAGAATCATCGTTATCCCCCAAGCCAAACAAAAGCAAATCAAGTCTAGATCAGGCTGGAGGGCATAGATCAGTACGTAAAGAAGTTGAAACACAATTTAATAGACTTCTTGCAGAAGTCGGGAACAGGGAGCAGGGAGCAGGGAGCAGGGAGCAGGGAATAGGGAAGAGGTAACACATTTTGTGTACCTCATAGCTATGATAAAAGCTATAATCTTTTCTCCTAATAACTAAAAGGGAATATCATCTAAATCTTGTTGATGACTAGGGCTACCAGAGGTTGGGTTTTGAGGAGATGAAGACCCAAAAGAAGAGTCAAAGCTTTGCTCAGTATTTTGTTCAGTGCTGGTATAAGCAAAATCTTGTCCGGTATTGTTAGGAGAAGAAACTGATGACGACATCCGATGTTGCTCCATGGATACCACCTTATCATGAGGTGCGACCCGTGGCGAATTTAATTCGCCAACGGAAAGCGCACCTATGGTTTGGGGACGAGATGGTTCTGGGGTCTGCTGGAAAGTTCTTTCCGAGCCCATGACTTGTGGCTCAAAGTGATCATCTGTTCCCAATTTGTGAATCCGGGAAACATTCAATTCTGCCCGTTTTTCCTTGAACCCTTCTGGTCGCTCAATCACATTCATCCTTAAGCTACCTTCAATCACCACGCGATCGCCTGTGGAATAGTTTGCTTTAATTTCATTAGCCAAATATTCCCCCCAACCTACCACTTTTAAGGTTGATGGGGATTCCTCAGCCTTAACACTGGCGAATTGTACTAGCATCTGAGTCAGGGGTGTCTGATTCTCTGAGGTGTAACGCAGTTCTGGATCCTGAATAATTTGTGCCATTAAAATGCAGCTGTTCATCTCCTATATCCCTGGTCCTTTGAATGTTGACTCCTTATTATAGAACAAGCGTACCAGTACTCTTGGCTTTTCTTTGATTGAACTTAACCTACCAACAATTAACTACCAACAAGGGCATAGCGGTGACTTTCCTGAGGTCTACAAACACTCTTTAGGTGCGCTTTCCAATGGGCGAGTAAATCGCCCTTGGGTCGCACCTGAGGAAAGCCACCGCTATGCCTGTTAAGAGCCGATTAATCGGATTTATGACACGGCTGAAGGTTGTGCTTCTACACCTTGTTCTTTTTCAACGAATTCCTGAACATGGTTGCGATAATGCTTGAGGTTTTCCTCAGCCCAATCCCGGTCATCGCTGTTGGCAAAAATATGAACTAAGGGTTCGCCAGCATCGGGTAAAATCAACACCCAGTTATCATTTTGCGGGTTGATAATTTTAACTCCATCGACAAGTTCGAGCTGCTCACTGGGATGGGTTTCGACCAGATGACGCATGAGGCTACCCTTAACTGTCCAAGGACAGCGCAGAGTAACGGTTTTGTACCATACCCGGGGGAGTTCGGCACGAATATCAGCAAGCGATCGCTCTTGGACTGTCAGCATCTCGATCAACTTGGCGATTCCAAACATGGCATCAAAGCCTGGATGTAGTTGGGGGAAAATAAAGCCCATGTCCCAACTACCTCCCAATACCACATTGGGGTTGCTTTGAGAAGCTTCCATCAGTGCTGTGGGGTTAGCTTTGGTGCGGATCACCTTGCCATCATGGCGTCGGGCAATTTGTTCCACCGCACTTGATGTCTGGACTGGAACCACCACAGTTCCCCTGGGATTAGAGGTTAACATAATATTGACCATCAGTGCAGTCAATACCTCACCTCGAATCGAGATTCCCGATTCATCAACCAAAATCAGCTGTTCCCCATTAGCAGAGACCTGCACGCCAAAATTGGCTTTTAGGGCCTCGACCACCTGACCCAGCTGATTGAGCAAACTCTCTCGTTCTTCTGTGGAGATAGCTGTTTGTTTCAAACTGGCATTGAGGACTACTGCATCAGCCCCAAATTTCGCTAACAGTTGGGGTAACACCGCACCAGACACAGCATAAGCATAGTCAATAACTACCTTAGCACTACTGTTGCGAATTGCCTCTACATTGAGATGCTTCTCAAAGGCAGTACCGTAGATATCGATTAACTGAATCGGGTAGTTAACATTGCCGATATCATTGATCTGGACTCGTCTTAGGTCTTCTTTAAAGTAAGCCCCCTCAATTTTTTTCTCTTTACCCTTGCTGATATTAATTCCCTTGGCATCAATAACTTCGATCAGGATATGATCTGGTCGGTCAGGATGCACTCGCACATGGATACCTCCGGAGACCCCTAGGGTTGGTACCACGGTTCGAGCCACGGGAATTGCGGTTGCATCTAGGTTCTGGACATCGACACCCACAGACATCAACCCCCCAATCAAAGACCGGGTCACCATGCGACAGATACTACGCTGGTCACGGGAGAGTGATACTTGGGAGCCTAGTTTTAAGGTAGACCCATAAGCCGCTCCCAACTTAACGGCAAATTCAGGAGTAATATCGATGTTGGCTAAGCCTTGGACACCCCGCTGACCAAAAAGATTCCGTTGGGCAGTGTTGCCCCAAATTAAATTGATATTCAATGTTGCACCTGATTCTATAGTTTTATTTGGCCAAACCCTTACAGTGGGACTAATTTGAGCTTCTTCTCCCACTTTAGACAGGGAACCGACAACGGCACCTTCCAAAACCTGAGCACGACGGTCTACCCTGGTTCCCCTGGAAATGGTGCAGGCACTCAGATTAACCTCTTCACCAATTAACGCTCCATTCCAAATAATCGGTCGTTTCAGGTTAGCGTGAGCAGAGATGGTAACATTATCGCCAATTACTGTTCCTGCTTCGATGTGGGCGTTTGGCCCAATCCGGCAGTTGCTACCAATTAGTACTGGGGTTTCAATCTTGGCAGTAGGGTCGATATAGGTATTTTGTCCCACCCACATTCCTGAGGATTGTTCTGGGTAAGCAAAGTCTAGTGTGACCTTATTCATTAAGCCGTCATACTGGGCTTCTCGGTAAGCCTCCAGGTGACCAACATCACACCAATATCCCTCAGCTACATAGCCATACATTGGCTCATCTTTCTCGAGGAGTTTCGGAAACAGGTCTTTAGAAAAGTCACATTCCTCATTTGATGGCAGGTACTCTAGAACCGATGGTTCAAGAATGTAAGTGCCAGTGTTAACAGTATCGGAAAAAATTTCTGAGGTCGAAGGTTTTTCCAAAAATCGGCGGATGCGCATTTCCTTATCGGTGATCACCACCCCGAACTCAACGGGATTGGGAACGCGAGTTAGGATTAATGTCGCCTTTGATTTCTTAGCTTTATGAAATTCGATCGCAGCAGTCAAATCAAAGTCGGTGATGCTATCGCCACTAATGACTAAAAAGGTTTCATTGAGTAATTCGGAAATATTTTTAACACAACCTGCAGTACCCAGAGGCTGTTCTTCTTCTACCGCATAGGTCATCTTGACCCCAAAGTCACTGCCGTCTTGGAAGTAGTCCCGCATGACATCTGGGAGATAGTAAAGAGTGGCAATGACCTCAGTGATATTGTGCCGTTTGAGTAGATTAACAATATGTTCCGCAATGGGTCGATTCAGGATTGGCACCATGGGCTTGGGCAGATCACAGGTCAACGGTCTAAGCCGTGTTCCTGAACCACCAGCCATCAGCACTGCTCGCATAATTCCTCCTCTTTTAACCCGTTAAGGGGTTTGATCATGTTGTCTACGTTCATTTGTCTTTTTATGGGCTTTTTTTAGTGAAGTACTTTCCTCCACAAACAGTGACTTGATCTGAAAACCGTGATTTTGGTATGGCCTAGTCGATAGTGATTCATAAGTGATTCACATAGGTGCCCTTGACCCATTAAGAATTAAATTCGCCACGGGTCGCACCTAAATAGTGCTTTCGACAAAGACTGGCGGAACCATAACAACGACACTGGTGTCGCCAAGTTTCCTCCTCCCTGAGAAGAAAGATCCCGTGTTGACCCGCTCCTTCTTCACTCACGTAATCATGACTACTGAGTTTGGCTAGTCTGTAACTCCTAAGGGTGACACCACATAATGAAGACTAGAGAAACTGGATCTGGATCAATGCTACTTTGAGCTGTAATCCGAATCAATTCGTAGGTGCGCTTTCGTGTCGCACCTGTTGATTAACCTACACACTTATGGTATTGAGGTCATGGTCTAACACTTGCTTGATAAGGTAAAATTATCATTAATATAAAAATTATCTTATAAAAAGCACCCGAGGTGAAAAACCATGTCACAATAACCAAATGTGTTCTACCCAGATTCATCGACGGTAGTTAAAACCGCCCCAAGGGCTCGCTTTTCCTCCCTGTCAGGCGAGACGCCTATCTTACTTGAGACGGGGTTTCCAAATATGGCAAGATTTTTGATGAATGGCTAACTTAATTGTCTTCGGGTTACTGGTAGTCTATGGGTATGGCGTGTGGAAATTCTGGAGGGGGTTTGAGCGGACTGACTTCAGCCGGAGTTTAACCAATCGGATAGCATTGTCACTGTTGTGGCCAGCTTTAATCGTTGCCAATAAGTCCTATCGCAAAAACTTTACTAAAGCCCTTAAGGGCAGATAGGAGTGGTAGATAGCAGTGGCCGTATTTGGCTGATTGGTGGAACCACCGAAAGTGTGACTCTGGCAAATGCGATCGCATTCAGGGGGATTCCCTGTACAGTAACCGTTACCACAACAGCGGCTAAATCCCTCTATCCCCAAACCCCAAATTTAAGGGTTCGAGTCGGACGTTTAGATACAAATGGGCTAGAGCAGTTTTTGGAGAACCATGGTATTGTAGCGATCCTAGATGCCTCTCACCCCTATGCGGTGGAAATTTCCCAAATAGCGATTTCAGCCGCTTGTGCTCGGCATATACCTTACCTGCGTTTTGAAAGGCAACAGCTAAATTCTCAGGTAAGTTCTGAACTAGACAATTCACCAATAATTTATCTCAATAGTTTCCAAGACCTGATTGCTGGTAACTATCTCCATCAGCAGCGGGTATTACTGACAATCGGTTATAAACATTTACCCTTATTCCGTGGTTGGCAAGACCAATCAACCCTATACGCCAGGGTTCTCCCCAGTGTTACTGCAATTGATTTAGCGATCGCGTCTGGATTTAGCCGGGATCGAATTATTGCCCTGCGTCCTCCGGTACCAGCTGATTTGGAAAAGGCACTCTGGCATCACTGGGACATCTCTGTTGTGGTCACCAAGGCCTCTGGGGTTGCTGGGGGAGAAGATATCAAACGAGCCGTAGCTACTGAGTTAGGCATCTCCCTAGTTATAATTACTCGCCCAGTTGTTGATTATCCGCAGCAAACCAGCCATGTATCTGTGGCATTAGAGTTTTGCGTACGTTATGTTTGAACTCTCTCCCGGTAAATAACAGGTAAGCCTATGGGCTACAGATGGTGCTACTTGAGGTGCCGTCAGCTGTCAGCCGTTGGTCTTTAGCTGATGGCTGATAGCTGATAGCTGAATGCTTACAACAAAAGTTTAAACCATAGCTGGTTGGAGTAACCTGATATTATAAAAGTTGAATTCAGTAGCTGTCCGCCCTTTTTCCTCGATGGCATAAACTACTTGACGAGTCATAATATAATAATCACCAACTTTCTCGAACCTGTCCTCAAATTCTCGTTTAGCCATCAAATCACCAGTTTTGGCATTGCGAAAAATGGCATTGTAGCCTGAAGAAATATACCCTTCTCCTGTATCTAGGCTATGGTTGGTATTAATTGTAAAAGCCATCGGACCCATAACCCGACTGACATGACAAATTTCCCTACCCCGGACTTTATAGTTAGAGCCCATAGCATCACCCTTGACCAAAATTTCCACTGCACCAGTAGAATCGTTTTCACCAAAGCTAAATTGGTTTTTCCCATGGGCTTTTTCAAAGGATGACCGCTTGCGATGGGTCACAATATCCCGCATCTGGTTATAGACACTTTCTTTGACCTTTTCATCATCAAACCCACTGACTTCAACACTGTGATCACTATTAATGCGAACTTGACCAGTGTATACTTCATCACCTTGCTTAATTTCCAGGTCAGCTTTGTAACCAGGAAAATTGTCGTCCCAGGTGTAGCGGTTTTCGTAAGCCGCCTGGAACACTTCACGAGCTGTTTCGTTTTCGATCATAGTCTTGTTAAGTCAACCGATATTTTGAGCTAATAGTTCCCAAACTAGACAAACTATACTAGGGAAGTGTTACTATCCAAAGACTACTCACTAATCTCTGACGGTGCTTATTATAGCATTACTGTTTTATAGAGAATCTTTAAATTTGGTGAGGTACTTTAAGCGTAAGCTATCAGCGTGTCGCGTATCAGCTATCAGCTAATGGGCTACAGATTGTGCTACTTGATGTGCTTATGGGCTATTATAAAGCTACGGAACTTTTGAATAAAACAAGTAAGGATTCGAATAATGCTGAGTTATGGAAAGCACCTCAAGCAGCGTGAGCCATTCGCGTAGCGTGGCCTTTGGCCAAGGCTCAGGGCTGACGGCTGACGGCTGAATGCTTACGTTTAATCTAACTTTCAGCTAAAACTAATACTAACACTTTTCACCATTACTCCCAAATTTATTATGGCTTGTAAGTGTTAGTAAGTTTAGTTTAAGTTTTCCGTAAAAAGCTAAGGGCTGAATCCTTACGTAAGGGGAACCTAAAGAGTGGATGGTTAATCAATATCAGTTGCTTGATTGGAAATCATCACAGGAACTTGATAAAGAGGTACTGTGAAGGTAACTGTTGACCCTAAATTTTCCCCCATACTGAAAAAATTGACCACACCCCCCATGGTTTCAATCAGCTTTTGGGATATGACTAAGCCTAAACCCGTGCCGCCATATTGGCGAGTCCGGGAACCATCGACTTGGGTAAAGGTTTGAAACAGCCGGTCTTGCTGGTCGAGGGAAACACCGATGCCAGTATCGGCAACTCGAACTTTAACCAATCCTGGGAATTCTGTACCTTTGAAAGTTATCTTCTTTCGGATCACCTCAGCACTAACAGTCACCCCACCTTCATCAGTAAACTTAATGGCATTGCCGACTAGGTTTAACATGACCTGTAGCAGCCTTTGATAGTTACCATACATAACAATGCCATCATAGACATCAGGCATTTCAATTCTGAGGCTGAGGTTTTTGAGCTGGGCTTGATTGATCGTAAAGTCCTCAACTTTTCTAAACAGAGAATCTAATTCTACTGGAGCGAGTTCTAGCTCCATTTTACCAGCTTCAATCTTGGCAATATCCAGGATATCATTAATAATATTGAGCAGATGCAATGCAGAATTGTAGGCTTCTTGGATAAAATCCCTTTGCTCCTGTGGATCGTCTGCCATGCCATCAAGAACCAACTTGAGAAACCCAATCATGCCATTGAGAGGGGTACGTAACTCATGGGAAGTATTAGCCAGAAAATCACTTTTGTGGCGAGAAGCTTCTTCAGCCCTTTCGCTAGCTATTTCTAACTCCTTGTAAAGGGTGCCATGAGCGATCGCTGTGCCGACTTGTTCAGCCAATTCTCCCACTAACTTTATTTCTGCGGCACTCCATTGACGGCGATCACCACACTGCTGTAGGCAAATCAAACCATTAGGTTCATCTTTATAGGAGGTTGAAACCACCAACACAGACAACTGTTCCCATTCACCGGGAAGAATGTGTTCTACCAGCAGTGGCTCCTGACTAGTGAGGGCTTGTTCGAGGTAAGGCTCAGAATCTAAGGGTAGCAGTTGTTTCGCCATTGACCGCAAGGGCTTTTGACAATATTCTGCCTGCACCTTGGTTACCCGTGCGTCTGGTTTGTAATAGCAGACGAGGCAACGGCTTACCTGGAGTGCCTCCCCTAGACTTTGGGCAGTTTGTTGCCAAATCGTATCTAGATCGAGGGTCCGACGAATCTGCCGGGAAATTTTGGTGAGTAATTGTTGATGGGGGTCTACACTTAGGTTTGTAGGAGATTCCCGCCATTCCAATATTGATGATTCCGGCAAAAAGCGACCCATAACTAGAACAGTGGTTGCTTCACCATCCGCTGGCAAAATGGGGCTAATCACCAACTCAAAGGCAAAGGATCTGTCCTGGTAACAAAACGATTGAACACAACGTTCAGGGGAACGCTTGCTCAAAATTCTCTGAAGCCTCTCTTGGTAGGCTTCGGCTTCAGTCGGGCAGAATGCATCTTCTAGGGGAAGTCCCACCACTTGTGTCAAACTCAGACCATATTGCTCAGCAGCTTGCCAGTAAAAAGAAAGGCATTTACCCGATGCCTCTTGAGTATAAACCAGCTCACACCCTAAACCCTGCAAAAAGTTAGAATCACCTTGTGCACTAGCGGATTGCCTATTTATATATCCAGTTTGAAAACATTGAAAATTCACAGGTGCAGCCATTAAAAGAAACCTGGAAACTACAAGCAACACCGGGAGCCTCAGTTCCCGTTTCAACAAGTAAATGCAACCAACCAACCCTAACCCACGAGCCAATGGCAACGTCTCAAAGTAGATGCCTTTACCTCTTGTCTATCAATCGTTCCACTCACCTCGGGGCGGCAGGGGAGGATTTCGGTCAAAGGTACGGGCTAATTCCTGATCTGTTCCCCTTTCACCCCTAAGCCATTGACGAATTGCCGTTTCTATTACTTTACTCGGATCATTAGTCAAGTGTTTGATTTGATCCAAGAGTTCCGTATCCAAATGAATAGAAATTTCTTCTTTGTCAGCTGAACGTGATAGATCTACGTTAGTAGCTTTGGTAGACTCAAGGTGGTTTTCAAGCAAACCCTCTTGATGTAAGGCATGATCATTCATAATCGATGGGCTAATAACACTACTAATATAACTTTACGATAACTGACAATTAGCCTGGCTCACTTATAACCATTCCAGGGATAGTACCCTTACCTCTGACGGAAAACATTAAAATACATTAAGTGAAGCATGAACTCAATAGACCAGTTATTGACTGGGTTTATACCAATAGCTTATGACTGATGCCCCTGTCTCTCATATTCGCAATTTTTCGATTATCGCCCACATTGATCATGGGAAATCGACCTTAGCTGATCGCCTACTGCAAGCTACTGGTACCGTAAGCGACCGCCAGATGAAAGAACAGTTCCTGGACAATATGGATTTGGAACGGGAGCGGGGAATTACGATTAAGCTGCAAGCGGCTCGGATGAACTATACTGCTAGCGATGGTCACGAGTACGTTCTCAATTTAATTGACACTCCCGGTCATGTGGATTTCTCCTATGAAGTGTCCCGCTCACTAGTGGCTTGTGAAGGAGCACTGTTGGTAGTCGATGCATCCCAGGGTGTAGAGGCTCAAACTCTAGCAAATGTTTACCTAGCCCTTGAACACGATCTAGAAATTATTCCCGTTCTAAATAAAATAGACTTGCCTGGAGCTGAACCGGAAAGGGTAAGTACCGAAATCGAAGATATCATTGGTCTTGATTGTAGCCAAGCGATTCGAGCATCAGCCAAGGAAGGTATCGGTATCGAAGACATCCTCGAATCTATTGTACATCTAATTCCACCTCCAAGCGATACCGTAGAGCAACCCCTAAGGGCGTTGATTTTTGACAGTTACTATGATGCTTATCGTGGCGTAATCGTTTATTTCAGAGTGGTCGATGGCACTCTAAAAAAAGGCGATCGCATTCGCTTGATGGCCTCTGGCAAGGAGTACGAAATTGATGAGCTAGGGGTGCTTTCCCCTAACCAAGTCCAAGTGGATGAACTCCACGCCGGTGAAGTTGGTTACCTGGCTGCTGCCATTAAGGCGGTAGCCGATGCCCGTGTTGGTGACACCATTACTTTAGCAAAAGCAGCAGCTATTGACCCTTTACCGGGATACACTGAAGCCAAACCGATGGTTTTTTGTGGCTTGTTTCCCACTGATGCTGACCAGTATAAGGATTTAAAGGAGGCATTAGATAAGCTGAAACTCAATGATGCTGCCCTGAACTACGAACCAGAAACTTCCTCTGCGATGGGATTTGGCTTCCGCTGTGGTTTCTTAGGCTTGCTGCACATGGAAATTGTTCAAGAGCGCCTGGAAAGGGAATATGATTTGGAGCTAATCACCACCGCCCCTTCAGTGGTCTATCAAGTGACCACCAATCAGGGAGAAGTCCTTGAAATTGATAATCCGAGTACCCTGCCATCCCCCCAAGAACGGGAAAAAATTGCCGAACCCTATGTCCGGGTAGAAATGATTACCCCAGAAACCTATGTTGGGACTCTGATGGAACTCTGTCAAAGCCGCCGTGGGGATTTTAAGGATATGACTTATCTTGCCCAAGGACGGACTACTTTAATTTATGAATTACCCCTAGCAGAAGTGGTTACTGACTTTTTTGATCAAATGAAGTCTCGCTCTCGGGGTTATGCCAGTATGGAGTACCAGCTCATTGGTTACCGAGATAATCCCTTAGTCAAGCTGGATCTACTGATTAATGCGGAGCCTGTGGACTCCCTGGCAGTAATTGTTCACCGAGACAAAGCTTACTATGTGGGTCGTACCTTGGTGGAGAAACTCAAGGAACTCATTCCCCGACACCAATTTAAAATTCCTCTTCAAGCGGCTATTGGTAGTCGAGTCATTGCTAGTGAACATATTCCGGCTTTGAGAAAAGATGTATTGGCTAAATGCTACGGTGGTGACATTTCCCGGAAGAAAAAACTTCTCCAAAAGCAGGCAAAAGGTAAAAAGCGGATGAAAGCTGTAGGGACTGTTGATGTTCCTCAGGAAGCGTTTATGGCAGTATTGCGTCTTGACCAAGGCTAGAGGGGGGATTCAGTCATTAAAAGTCCAGACCTGAAAGCCAAGTACTAATCTCGGAATGCTTACTACCAACCTAGTAATTCTCAACCGGTTAGCCAAGAGAATTCGATGATAACCTTCGGTAATTACGGAATTGGTTTTCAAGGTAGGTGAAAAACTATATGGAGAGATATATATCCGGACTTTTTGCCATAAATTAAGTAAAAATTGTCTAACTGGACACTGTTAAATTCAGAGGTTAGTTTAGGATTGATTTCACATCACAAAAGTTCAGTGGCATGAGAATACTAGTTACTGGTGGGGCTGGTTTTATCGGCTCCCATCTAATTGATCGTTTGATGGCAGAAGGTCATGAAGTTATTTGTCTGGATAACTTCTACACTGGTCACAAACGGAATATCCTGAAATGGCTGGCACACCCCTACTTTGAGTTGGTCCGCCACGACATCACTGAACCGATTCGGTTAGAAGTTGATCAAATATACCACCTCGCTTGTCCAGCATCCCCAGTTCACTACCAATACAATCCCGTCAAGACTATCAAAACCAATGTCATGGGTACCCTATACATGTTAGGGTTAGCCAAACGGGTGAAGGCGAGATTATTATTAGCCTCCACGTCTGAGGTATATGGGGATCCGGATGTCCATCCCCAGTCAGAAGATTATCGGGGTAATGTCAATCCCATTGGGATTCGCAGTTGTTACGATGAAGGCAAGCGAGTGGCAGAAACCCTCGCATTTGACTACCATCGACAAAATGGTGTAGACATTCGTGTAGCCCGCATTTTTAACACCTACGGTCCTCGAATGCTGGAAAATGATGGGCGAGTCGTTAGCAATTTTGTGGTGCAAGCTCTGAAGGGGGAAGCCTTAACGGTTTATGGGGATGGTTCACAGACCCGAAGTTTCTGCTATGTCTCCGACTTAGTCGAAGGACTAATTCGACTTATGAATAATGACCATACCGGACCGATTAATCTCGGGAATCCTGGAGAATACACTATATTAGAACTCGCTCAGGCGATTCAGAAAATGGTGAATCCTGATACAGAAATTATCTTTAAGCCTCTACCTCAGGATGACCCCCGACGTCGGCAACCAGACATTAGTAAAGCTAAAACCTTACTAGGTTGGGAACCTACTATTACTTTGTCAGAAGGGTTAGATTTCACAGTGTCCGATTTCCGTAAGCGTTTAACTCCTCAAGAGGAAAACAATCAGATTTAATTAAATCAATCAACCTCAGGTCAGGGTGCCAATACTATCTGTGGCTCCAACCGTGAGACTTTCTTAACCTTTACTAACCATTGAAGTTTATATTAATTGAGGTATAGGTCCATGCGCGTTTGTGTGATTGGTACAGGATATGTGGGCTTAGTAACTGGCGCTTGCTTAGCCCATATCGGTCATCAAGTAATCTGTGTAGACAACAACGAAGAAAAAGTTAAGCTGATGAAATCTGGACAGTCGCCCATCTATGAACCAGGACTGTCGGAAATAATGCAGGAGTCAGCTAATGCAGGTAGACTTGAGTTTACCACAGATTTGGCGGCTGGGGTAGACCATGGGGAAATTTTATTCATTGCAGTGGGAACTCCCCCCCTACCTACCGGAGAAAGTGACACTCGTTATGTGGAAGCTGTGGCCAGAGGGATTGGATCCCATCTCAAGGATGGTTACAAAGTAATTGTCAACAAATCAACGGTACCCATTGGTTCTGGAGATTGGGTAAGGATGATTGTCCTAGATGGGGTAGCTGAACGCCAGAAATCTTTGGTAACTGCAGGAGGGCAAGCTGAAACTGAACCAGCAGAAGACATTACCGCGGATTTTGATGTGGTCAGTAATCCAGAGTTTCTCCGAGAAGGTTCAGCAGTTTACGATACCTTTAATCCAGACCGTATTGTCCTAGGAGGCAATAGCGAAAAAGCGATCGCAATGATGAAGGAACTGTATCAACCAATTGTCGAACGCCAGTTTGCTGAAGACAAATCCCTTCCCCCAGTTCCAGTGCTAGGTACAGATCTCAGCTCAGCTGAGATGATTAAATATGCGGCTAATGCCTTTTTGGCTACTAAAATTAGCTTTATTAATGAAATTGCCAATATTTGCGATCGCGTAGGTGCTGATGTTACCCAAGTTGCCCAAGGAATTGGTTTAGATTCCCGGATTGGCAACAAGTTTTTACAAGCAGGAATTGGCTGGGGTGGTTCTTGCTTCCCCAAAGATGTCTTAGCACTACTCCATACCGCTGAAGATTACGGTTATGAAGCGGATTTGCTGACAGCCACTGTCAGTGTCAACAAACGCCAACGTCTACTTGCGGTTGAAAAACTCCAGAAAGAGCTGAAAATCCTCAAAGGTAAAACAGTGGGGCTGTTGGGTTTGACCTTTAAGCCCAATACTGATGATATGCGGGATGCTCCTGCTCTAAATCTGGTGGAGGAACTAAACCGACTCGGAGCCAAGGTCAAAGCCTATGACCCAATTATTTCCCAAACTGGGATGCGTCATGGTCTATCTAACGTGATTGTCGAAACGGATCCAGAACGGTTGGCTGATAGCTGTGATGCTTTAGTGTTAGTTACAGATTGGGATCAGTTCCAGAAGCTCGACTATGGTAAGATGGCCGAGCTGATGAATCATCCGGTGATCATTGATGGTCGCAACTGCCTAGATCGGAACCAGCTAGAACGTGCTGGTTTCTCGTATTTGGGAATTGGTTGTTGAACTATATCCCCTCCTCATAGAGCTAGGATTGATCGTCAACCTAAAGTTGTCAGAGCAGCTGATTAACTCTATCTGACAACTTTACCTTTAAAACTTCCCGACAAACCTCTGACTTGGGAAAATCAAGTTGTGTTGTTACTTCCTGCTCCAGGGATCAGGACTTTCCTGGAGCGCTTTGGTCACAAAATTAGCGGCATCTTTTAGGTCCGACCCGTGGCGAATTTAATAATTAGATGCGGAAAGCGCACCTTTAGAATTTTTGTGATAGCAAGTTTACCTGACTTATATGTAAATTGCCATAAGTGAAATCCTGTACTAGAATAACTGAGGGGTCAAACCCCTCAGTTATTTTGTGAAGACTAGCTGAGTACCCAAACCCCATCCCCAAAGCTAAAAATCTTAGTTGTTGGGATTTGGCAACAACTTTGTGTTAAGACTAATGTTGGTGTTGATCAAGAACAAAAGCCCAGTCAGCACCCCGCACCCTTGGTGACGGGGCATAAAGCATCTAAATTTAGTTAACTAACCAGTAATCCCCATTAAAATTGGCTAGGTGTACGGCAAGTCTTAAAGTCCTACCCAAAAATCGGCACTACCACAAAAGGGCAGGTCAGGGAACTGATTTGGTTGTTAACTATTGGGGGGATTAGATATGTGGATGGTTTAATGGCTTCATGGATGCCAGCAACCATTGATTATCAGCAAACCTGATCAGTAACCCAAGCGTGATCTAGTTGGCGACAAATCGAGCTAAGCACTAAACTCTAGTAATGGTAATTTTGGTGATAGTTTTGGCTTAGATTCACTAACAGTCCAGGTAAATATGAGGTATATGAGCTAATATTGGTTCATTTTTCCACAAAAATGAGCCAAAATCCTCTAAAACTGGGTGCGTCCTAAATTTTTGACCATAACTGGTCAGGCAAGATCAATGAGAGTGGAGGTAGTATGAGTCGCCCAAAACCAAGCCCTTTCCTAGAGCGGCGACAGGGTTTACAGAAAGGATTGATTAGTCAAAAAACCCAGACAATCCAGCAAACAACTAGTCAATGTCTGAGATGGATAGTTAAGAATGTCCTTCTATGGATGCAACTGCTTAGTACTGGGTCATTCGCCGTAGTCTGGATGCTGTCCTTGAGTGCCATTGAACCAGCTCAGGCAACTGCTATATCTAAACATACTAAGTTCTTAGAGCAGCTCCGGACAAATCAGAGCAATGATTCAGGTCAATCCGTTAGTGAGGAAAGTGAAAAAGCCCCCCAAACCAAAATTATAGCACTAGGAAAGCTTGGAAGTAAACAGGAGAAAATCCCTGAGCCAACTAAGACCCAAAAGTCTTCTGTCCCAAGGACCAACTCCACCAGAAAACTGGCTTCATCTGTGCTGCCGCACTCTAAATCCCAGACTGAACAACCAGCTAAACGGGCAGCTAAGCCTAAGTTAGGGTCACGCCAGTCAAGGGCTACCCCTAAGGCTATCCCTCCACTGCTTAAAACCAAGGCGGCTCAGCCCAGTTCTGCCGCTACCAGGCCAGGGGATTTACCATTATCTCGGTTGCAGCAGCAACAATTAGCCAAACGGGACTCTACAGCTAAAGCTGTTTCTGCACCGCTGAAAACCCAAAGCTCAGCTACCCCAAGAACTGCCTCCAAAAAAACCGTAGCTGCTCCAATCCAGGCGACAGCTAAGCCCCAGCCAGAGGAGATAGCCAAAGTTATTCCAGCACGGCCCAAAGGCAAAAAGTCTGCTGTACAAAGCAGTAACGGTAGAGAAAACAGCACTACCCTAGCCCAGCCGAGACGTAACCGCCAGCAAGGACAATCAACTAAACCCAAGTTCAGGTCACCCTATGCCAGGTCTAGAGCTAGGGCAGTCCCAGCCTTCGGAAAAGCCCAAGCCTTGGCTTCTCCAAACACCACCACTAGCAAAAAGGTGGGTTCGAGAATCCCTGAGTTATCTCAACAGCCTCAAAAACCAGGGAAACTGGATCTAAAACCAGGACACAGGGATGGGTTAGCCAAGTCATCTGTGCCCAATAAAACTAAAGTCTCTTATCGACCTAACCATGAGGTTACCTCGAAACTAGGCTCACCAGCCCCAGAGTCGTCGGAACTAAAACAGAGCAAACCAGCTAACTCTAAGCTAGTCACCCAGAAGAAATCTGCTAACACTAAAGCTGACACTAAAGCTGACACTAAAATAGACAAGTTAGCGTTAACGCCATCACCTCAAAAGCCTCTAGTGTCATCATCGACCCTAAACCTAGAGCAAATAGACTTAAAGTTCACGGAGTTCAAGCTCAGCCAACTGTTGCCCTATGGCAGCAGTTCGAGTGTGGATTTGGAAGGAGTAGTTCCAGCTAAGTGGAGCAACTGCCAAACAAACACAGCCTGTAATCAGCTGCTGCCATCCCTAATTCCGAAGTTAGTTCCAAATAGTGCCAACTCTAGCTCCAACCAGCAGACAACCTCCCAAGCAAAAACGGCACCTTTGCCAGTACCAACAGGGCCAATTCCCTCCAATGCTGGTAAACTTCCCAAAAAATTCAAGCAACTGCCTCCTTCCCCACCAACCCTGCCGGAACAGCTAGGGCAAGGAACGGCGACACCCCTATTTCTGAATAACTACCAAAACCAATCGGTAGGACAACTGCCTGTATTCCCACAAACCAAGACACCAGCGCCATTGCCAGCACTTCCTAACTCGATGCCGTTGGGAAGCAATACTCCTAACCCGAATTGGGGCTATTTCCCTTACGTGCCACAAACGGTACTATTGATGCCGATGATGCCAGGAGTAACTGGGTCGATGCCGTTGGGTACGAGTAATGGTAATCCTGGTCAATTGCCCTACGTACCACAAACTTTACTATTGATGCCAACGGCAGGGTTCGGCATGTCTACCCCCCAGGGAATAAATAGTTATAGCCCTAGCTATAACCCTAGCTATAACCCTAGCTATAACCCTAGCTATAACCCTAGCTATAACCCTGGGTTAGGTCAGCTACCTTATTTGAGAACTACACCGGCTCCCCTGCCAGCCCCAGTCAATCCCATTCCGATGGGGGGTACTACCTATAACCCTGGCTTCGGTCAGTTGCCCTACCCGAGACCCATGCCCGCTCCTCTGCCAGCCCCAGTAAATCCCATGCCCATGAGGGGTAGTCCTTACAATTCGGGTTTAGGTCAGCTGCCCTATCTGAGAAGTTCCCCAGCCCCCCGGCCAGTAGTCCCGATTAATCCCATTCCCATGGGGGGCACTAGTTATGGCTTGGGCTTAGGTCAGCTACCTTACTTAAATACCATTCCAGGGCAGGTACCAGGGCAAATCATGGCAGTACCAGTGGTGCCAAATCCCAACATCCCTGGCTTGAGCCAGTCTCCTTTCCCAACTACCCCCCCAGGTCAGGTACCAGGGCAAGTCATGCCCATCCCAGTGGTGCCAAATCCCAACACCCCTGGCTTTGGCCAGTCTCCTTTTCCAGCCACACCCCAACCACCGCTACCAGGGCAAGTCACTCCGATCCCAGTGGTGCCAAATCCCAACACCCCTGGCTTTGGTCAAGTACCCTTCTTCCAACCAGCACTACAACCCTGGCCACCGGCTCCCAACTCAAACCTAAATCGTCCAACTTCTCCGCCAGGCAATTCAACCGCCCAATCCACCGGTCGCCCGTTGCTGCCTAGCACCGCTCTAACCCCAGCATCCTTGCGTTTCCAGGGCAGCTTCGTGACTCAAGGGGAAAATTCAGTAGCCAGAGCTCGCTTGGACGGAAACTATGTGCTAACGCCCCAATTCCTGTTTGGAGCTACCCTAGATCTGACTAGCGAAAATGACCAATTGGTAGACTCACCTAACGAAGGGGCAACTATCAATCAGTTGTTCTTTACGGCTGCTCCTGCTAGCACCTTACCCACTCTGCGGTTTTCCGTCGGTCAGTTGGATTTAACGTCCTACTTTGATCGGAATAGTTTTGCCAAGGATGGGGTAAGCCATTTCTTTAATCCAGTTTTTCAAACTAATCCAGCCTTGAGTGCTACTGCGATCGCATCTCGTCCAGGTTTATTGGTTAACTGGGCAGTGACAGACAATATAGAAGGCAAAGTTGCTCTGTTTTCATCAGCTGAGAGTCTGGAGCGATTTGACCTCAATGGCTTGGCAGGAGAAATTGGTCTGCGCTACGATAATGTGATCGTGCGAGGAACCTATGCCTCAGGCAGGGATGGTGGTGCCAATAGTGGCTTCCGGGAAATTTTCTCCATCGAACGGGGAAGGGATGACTTTGGCATCAACAAGAATGATGATGAAGAAGCATTTGGTGTCAATGGCGAAGTGTTTATTCCTGAACTGAATATGGGCATATTTGGTCGCTATGGGATTTACCGCAACCGGGATTTGGATGAAGAGGGAAACACCTACAGTTTCGGAATCACCTTCTTGGATTTATTTTCTAAGAATGACCGGGTAGGGTTAGCCTATGGTCGGGATCTGTCCAATGAGGAATTGCGCCAGGAAAATGGGGATGATGTACCAGATGTGTTAGAGCTATACTACGATTTCCAATTTTTACCGAATGTGCGGCTTGGTTTTAGCCTTCAGCAACGCAATAGTTTCAAGGAAACGTTTGCCGGATTTCGATTGAAAACCGATTTTGATGTAACTCCTAGAGGTAGGTTTACTCCATGATTCTAGAGGAAGGCAAAAGGAACAAGGGAAAAGGCTTACCCCCCATAAAGAGCGGAGAATCCTCAGGTCAGAGGCAAAAGGCAAAGGGACTGGATTCACATTGCCATCAGTGTCGCCGTGTGGTAAAGTTTTTTCCCATTTACCTCTTACCCTTGACCGTTTACCTCTTACCATTGACTGTTTACCTTTTTCCTCTTGCCTTTTGCCTTGAGGCAGCTCAAGCCCAAACTATTCCGGTGCCGATTATCAGAGCCTTTAATCTGCTCAGGGAAGGACGAGTGGAAGAGGCAATTAAAGAGTTTGAGCAAGCTGTCCAGCGTTATCCCCAATCCATTGATGCGAAGATTGGCCTAGCCATCGCCTACCGCCGACAGGGATTGATTGACCAAGCTTGGGATGCCTATCAACAGGTGCTCGCTCAAGACCCCACCAATGAGTTAGCCCTAAGTGCAGTAGGTCTGCTAGGGACATATAAACAAGAATGGCAGACTCAGGGAATTGAAGCCCTTACGGTCTTGCTCGATATCAATCCCAATGATACAGAAGCTCGTGGCAGGCGAGCTCTGCTGTATGGTTATCAGCAGCGATTTGGTGAGGCGATCGCAGACTATGAAATTGTGCTGCAAACTGACCCTAGTCCAGATGTGCTAATAGGGGCAGCAGAAGTTTACACCTACAACGGTAACCCTCAAAGGGGTCTGGAACTCTTTAACCAATACCTCGCTACGGGGAATGTGATTAGTGGCTATGCTGTCCTGGCTTATGCCCAATCCTTAAGGCAAACCGGCAATGCGGCTCAGGCGGTGCAGGTTCTGGAAAACGAGTTAGTGGGGTTCGCCCTCATCGATCAACTCGACGACCTAGGCATCCAAACCAGAGCCGCCCTCTCCCAAGCCTATGCCGAAAATGGACAGATCTCTGAAGCATTGGCCGTATTAGAGCCTTTACAAGGTATCCCCCAAGCCACATTGCCCTTAGCGCGATCGCTAAATGAAATTCGCAATAAAAATCAAGATCCAGCCCTGGAACCCCAAGTCTCTATGCTCTACCGCCAGGCACTGGCAGAGAATCCTAATGACCCTAACTTAATTCGGGAGATAGCTGATGTGTTCACAGGCATACCCAGCGAACGGGCAACCGCATTGCAGCTTTACCAACAACAGCTTGCCTTCGAGCCTGATAACCGTAGTCTGATGATTAAGATCGTGGGTCTGGAAAGTCAGACCGGGTTAATTTCTCAAGCTCAATTGAGCAACCGTCTAGCGACCATACTGATTCCCCTACCTACTGAACCCAGCGAATTGCAAGCGGTGGCAGACGCCTTGATCCCGATCGAGCCGCCGGGGCCAGAATTTCTATCTATTTACCAAAATATCCTGGCATCTGGGGTTAACGCGCCCTTTTTGTACTTTCGGATCGCTCAACTTTACATTGAAGCCAATGACTTGATCTCAGCTAGAAATGCGTTGGCTACATATACCGCCACACCCCAGGGAGCTAACGATCTGGTAGTACAGTTGCTAGCGGCAGATATTGAACGTCTTGAGGGTAACTGGATTGCTAGCCGCCAGCGTTACCAAGCCTTGATTGCCAGCAACCCACAACGGGATATTCTCAATGGAGCATTGCAAGGATTGTCATCTATACTTCTGCTACAGGATAGACCAGGGGAAGCTGTGGCAGTTTATGACCAACTAGTGGCGCTCAATCCTAGTGATGTTAACCTACAGCTAGCACGAGCTACAATTGCCTATCAAGCGAATCTGATTCCAGAATCCCAAGCTGAGGCATTTGTCTACTATTGGTTGCAGACACAACCCAATGTGCTTCCGCCCCAAGAACTCTTTGCTCTAGTCGGTGCTCTACCTGCCAATCCCACACGGGAACCCCTATACATTTCGCTGCTGCAATCTGAACCAGACAACATACCAGTAAACCGCCGTTTAATTCAGGTTATTGCTCAGCGTAGTCCAGAATTAGCTAGAGCTCAGGTGATTGAATTAGTCAATCGGGCTCCCTACTCCGTTCAGACATACTTGTTGCAGGGGCGATTGGCAGAAGCGATTGATCAGTTAGACATAGCAGAACGCGCCTATCAGGTGATTTTGACCGCAGAACCCAGTAACACTGAGATTATTGCTGCTTTAGGTGGTGTTCGTTTCCAACAACGACGCTTTGACTCCGCCAAGCAACTCTATTATAGGGGTCTTGCGATCAAACCCCTGGATTTCGGGGTACGTCGTGCCTTAGTTGGACTAAATCAGACAGAAGATTTTAAAGTCAAAGCCCTAGAACAGTTGGAACAGCTACGACTGGAGGAATTCAGTCGAGGGTCTAGTACTGCTACCCTGTCCCGTCAGAGACAGCAAATCCAAGAAGGATTTCTGTTCCGCAGGGGTTTCCAACCGCCTTGGGAACGTTTTGATTAAGGATAAAAAATGAAGTCTAGATGAAGTGTCAAGTGTAAAGAATAAATTCTAAATGAAGTATAAAGGATGAAGTGTCAAGGATGAAGAATGAAGTGTCAAGGATGAAGGATGAAGTATAAAGGATTAAGGTATGACAAGGGAAAATCCCAAATGGCAATTAACACTTAAAAATTGGCAGTTTTATAATCACAAATGAATAATCCAGACATTTAAAGCCAATATCAGAATTGAATAATTCTGAACTCTGATGTTTTTAGGCTAGGCTTAGGTTCAGACTTCTTCCCTTAAAAGACTACGTTGGATCAATCCAGAGGCTTGTATCCAACTATGTTTGAGGAGTAAATGTAAGAGCCGCAAATTTACGATGTCATACAACAGCCGTCAAGGTTTATTTATGGGTCGCACCCTCAGCGTTTCTATCGTTACTTTCACCATTATGTTGTTGAGTCTATGGGGTTGTGCTCCCCATCAATTGTCAAGACGATCTCCAACCCCTTCACCACCCCAGTCATCACCAAGCAAAACGCCTTCAGTATACCGTGAGTATCCTGAACCAGAGGCTCCCCAGACTGCTTTACCTATAGACGAAAGCGGTATTATAGCAGAAAGTTGGACTGTATACAAAGAGAAATTTATTCAAAAAGACGGGCGAGTCATCGACTACGAAGCAAGCGATCGCTCAACCTCTGAAGGGCAAGCCTATGGGATGCTGCGAGCGGTAATTGCCAATGACCCCACCACCTTTGCCCTGACCTTAGAATGGTCTCAAAACAATCTCAAGCGCTCAGGAACTAATGGTACTCTCGAAGACCAACTTTGGGTGTGGAAGTGGGGTCGTGATCAAAGCGGTAACTGGGGTGCGATTGACAGAAATTTTGCCAGCGATGCCGATATTGATGCAGCAACAGCATTAATCCTAGCTTACCGCCGCTGGAATCGTCCGGAATACTTGGACTTAGCCTTAATTAAGCTGGAAGATTTGTGGAACTTGTCCACCAAAGAGGTAAGGGGAAAGCGCTATCTTTTGCCAGGACCTGTAGCAGCCTTTGTGCCTTCTCCATCAATTCTATATCTCAACCCCTCATATCTTGCTCCTTTCTCCTTTCGTCTCTTTGCCCAAGTTGACCCCAACCATGACTGGTTAAGTTTGGTGGATAGTAGCTACCAGGTGTTAAGAGAGTCTTCCCAGGTTTCTGCTGTAGGCTTACCCAGCGATTGGATAGCCTTTGACACCGAAACTGGTCAATTCCAGCCATTGCCACCAGACAGTCCACTCAAAAGTTCTTATAGCTTTGATGCCTACCGAGTGTGGTGGAGAGTTGCTTGGGATGCAGCTTGGTTCAATACCCCAGAAGCATTTTCCTATCTCGGTACTGCCACGCAGCATTTGCAATCCCTGTGGCGTTCTTCTTCAAAGCTGCCCGCCAGGATTGACATCCAGGGAAAACCAACGGTGACTTACGAAGCCACTTCCCAATATGCCATGCTTTATTCTGCCCTACGTTTAATTGAACCAGCCATGGCTAGAGAATTGATAGAGCAGAAACTAATACCACAATATCAGGAAGGGATTTGGGATGATCAATCGGCCTACTATACCCAAAACTTAGCTTGGTTAGGGTTATTGCCTACCACAGCCATCGACCGCAACCTGTTAAATCCCAGTTAGGGAGGGGAATAGTTTAAACATACCAATAACTATACCGATAAATATACCGATCAATCTATACCGATCAATCAGGTGATACAGGTGACAAAAATGGTCTCAATCGTTAAAGTTAAGCCTAAGCCATACAACTTTTCTTTATAAATTAAGGGTGATCTTACTATTCTCCTAGTATTCTCTATAGTTACAATTATGAAATTCTTGTTTCGCCGCTCCCAAGCCCAAGATCCTACGACTAATCATCAACGACGTGCTCTCTATGGTCCTAGATTATCCTTATTGCTGCTATGTACAAGCATGGTCTTAACCCTGGGCATCGGTACTACCCTAACTAGAGCTCAAGGGGACGGTAACCTCAGAAAACAGGAAGACCAGTTCATCCAGAAGTACACCTTACCCAAAACTCCCACTAAGGCTCCAGTCTACAAACCTAGACCTCGTCCTCGTCCTCGGCCAGCTGCCCGACCTAGACCAAAAGCTGCTCCGGCAGCGCCACGACAAAGACGCTCTAATCGTGCCCCAGCAAGGGTTGCTCCCGCCCGACCTCGGCCAGCTGCCCGACCTCAGCCACGGCGGACCCAATCCCCCTCCCAGCCCCAACCTCGTTCACAGCCCCAATCTACTCCAAATCCGATTTCTTCTACCCCGAATATCCCATTAAGTGAGTACATCTTGCAATTTAATCGCTCTCCGATTGTAGGCAATCGCCTCCGTATGCGGGGGGTTTATTCGGAAGCAAGACTGGGCTTTACCCGTCCTCGGGGTTGGAAGATAAAAACCGCCAAAGCCTTAATCCGCTTCCAGCATTCACCAGCCCTGATGGCAAATCGCTCTAACCTGACCTTGCGGATTAATGGCACCAGTGTGGCAAGTGTCCCTCTCAACCGCAAGCAGTCTCAGGTGGCTAACGTCATGTTTGCTATCCCAACGACCCTGATCCAGGACTACAATGAACTTTCCCTAGTAGCCCAGCAACACAACACCAAGGGTTGTACGGATGGAGGGGATGCCACGTTGTGGACTGAGGTTTTGCCGGATTCAAAATTAATCTTCCAATACCAAGTTGAACCTATTCCCCTAAACTTCAGTCGCTATCCTTATCCTTTCTTTGATCAACTCAGCTTAGATGCCAATCCCATTGCTTATATGCTGCCGCAGGGGAATGTCCAGACCCGATCCGTGGAGTCCTTAGAATCTTGGTTGACTGCTGCGCCTCGTTTACAGGCTTCCCTAGGCAGGTTGGCTGACTTCCGTCCCATTACCACCCGTTTGGTAGAGACTATCGACGAATTAGAGTGGGGCGATAGTTTAGTTGTGATGGGGACTCCTGGAAATCAACCGGTTTTGAAGTCTTTAGAACTGCCCTTTACCTTCTCCGGGAATCAAATTTTAGATGGGACTCAGATTCCCTTACCCGATGATGTCGGTGTGCTGGCACTTACCACCGTCAATGATGGCAGTAACCCGGTCTTGGTGGTGACTGGCAATGGTTCAGATGGCGTGAAAAAGGCTGCCCAGTTTTTAGTACAGCCAGATACCAGTAAACTTGGCACAGGTCAATTAATTTTCGTGGATCAGGTTCCGGATGTACCAATACCATCCTCCAGAAATTGGCCTGGTTATTTGCCAGAAGAAAATTCCTTTACTCTAGAAGACATCGCTACTCAGCCCAATGGTAAACCCTTTAAGGACGTCACAGTGCGAGGCACTTCAGCACCACCGGTAGAGTTTGATTTTCGGGCCTTACCGGATGATCGCTTTAAACGGGGCAGTTCCATGAATTTAGTTTACAGCTATGGTCCCCAGGTCAATCCTCGCACCTCTGCTGTAGAAGTCTTACTAGATGATGTACTAATTGGTGGTAAACGCTTGACCAAGAGGGATGGCTCACAGCGAGAAACCCTGAAAGTGGATCTTCCTGCCAATCTGATTAAACCCACCTCTAAAATCAAAGTTGCTTTCCGGCTGAACCCCAGGGAACCAGAGGAGTGTGGTAAAATCACCGATCAACAACTAACGGGTACGGTTCATGCTGAGACCAGCTTCAAAGTTAATCGGGAGCCCTCAGTTCAACTACCTAATCTAGAACTGTTGCAAGTAGGTTACCCATTTGCAGCTCCTCAAGATTTGTCTAATACAGCGATCGTGTTGTCAGAGACGCCATCTGATAACGATCTGCTCACCCTCATGGCTATCAGTGAGCGTTTAGGACGTCTAAGTAAGGCAGATTCAGTACAAATGGATGTTTACACCATTGAACAATTGCCTGATCAGATCAAGAGGAAGCGAAATCTAGTTGGAATTGGCACCAGGGAGGAATTTCCCTTTCCAGAGGTATTTGAGTCAAGTGGTTTGCGTTTGAGTAATGCTCTAGGACGTCAGTGGGGTGAAGCTAGTGTCCAGACTCTACCGGATAGTGAAGGGGTAATTAAACAAATCATGTCTCCCTATAACAATCAGCGGGTACTTTTGGCTTTGAGTGGTCAAACGGAAAATGGCTTAGACCGCGTGCGGCAGATTCTCACTAAAGATTCTTGGTTCTACCAGTTGCAGAAGGATACGGTTTTAGTTAGTAGTTATCAACAAGACCCTGCTGGTTATGACCCCGATGCCTATAAGCTAGAGTTCTTTGAACTAGCCGGTTCTAAGAAGCGCATTGAAAAAACCTCCGCCCTCAGTAAAGCATCGTTCTTCCTCCAACGAAACTGGTGGTTCCTAGCTTTAGGTATTCTGGGGGTAACCTTCCTACTTTATGGCATTAGCCAGTTGTACCTCAAGCGTGTGACAGATCAAAAAAGTCATTAGGAATTAGTGATTAGTGATTATTCTTTAGTTTTAATTAGTCTTTAGGATTGTTTGTCTATTAAATAGGATTAAATCAAAATTCCACTGTCAGCTATCAGCTGATAGCTGACGGCTGAATACTTACATCAATATTAGTTTCACATCTCAAATCAAAATGCTATAAATTGCTATGTCTTTTTCCTTATTCAAACAATCGAGAAATAGGCAAAATCGCCCTCGTCGATCCCCTGTAATTACATTACTCGTTGATCGCCTACCTCGGTTTTTTGACCGAGTCCTAGCACGGCTAGGGTCGAATCACTTGTCGTGGCTGATTTTGCTGCTGGTGTTGCTATCCATACCCCTGATTACTACACCCCTAACAGTCAGGCAGCAGGGGATTGTAGCGATCGCACTAATATTGGTTGGTCAAGTGGTAGTGCGCACTGAAGCCAAACAATCTGATAAAACAGTCAGTGAGTATTTTCATCTGTTTTTAGTATGGCTGAGCCTGGTGACCACCATGCGCTACCTATACTATCGCTTTGCCTATACCCTAAATTTTGATACTTGGATCAACGGGTTTTTCTGTGTGCTGTTGTTGGGGGCGGAATTGTATGCAATTCTAACCCTATTGCTAGCTTATTTTCAAACTCTCAAAATCAAAGACCGAGAAACCGTTGATCTGGCTAACTATCCTCAAGACCAATGGTTCAAGGTTGATATCTACATTCCAACCTACAACGAGCCTGTGGAAATTGTCCGCAATACAGCAGTAGCCGCTCTGGCTATGGACTATCCGGAGGATAAAAAACAAGTCTATGTCTTAGATGATGGCAGAAAGTATCCAGAGCGTCGCAAAAAGTTGAAGCAGATGTGCGAAGAAATCGGCTGTAAATTGCTGACTAGACCTAACAATGATCATGCCAAGGCAGGTAATATCAACACAGCGTTTAATACTACCAAGGGCGATCTGGTATTGATTCTGGACTGCGATCACATTCCAGTGCGAAAATTGCTGATGCGCACAGTCGGGTTTTTCTACAACCCAAACGTATCCTTTGTGCAAACGCCCCACTGGTTCTTTAACCCCGACCCCTTTGAGCGAAATCTCCAGACTAAGGGTGAGATTCCAGTGATGAATGAACTCTTTTATAAAGTACTGCAAAAGGGCAATGACTTCTGGAATGCTTCCTTTTTCTGTGGCTCAGCAGCGGTAATTCGCAAAAACCATGCGCTGGAGATTGGGGGAATTGCCGTTGAAACCGTTACAGAAGATTGTCACACGGCCTTCCGACTCCATTCCTTAGGTTATGAGTCAGTGTACTATGACCAGATTATGGTTGCTGGCTTAGCCCCTGAAACCTTTGCCTCCTATGTGGGTCAGCAAGTGCGTTGGGCAAGGGGAATGGCTCAGATTCTACGGCTAGAATTCCCCTTGTTGAACTGGAAGGCAAAACATCTCACCTTAGGCCAGCGGATTTGTTATTTTTCAGCCACCTCCCACTTCTTCTATGGCTTTCCCCGGCTGATTTACGCTGTCACTCCCACTCTATTCCTATTGTTTGGCATCAATCCCATTCAGGGTTTGGGGCTAGAAACCTTATTTTATGCCCTGCCCCATCTACTGATTAGCCTCAATGCTAACTATATCACCTACAAAGAAGTTCGCTTTTCCTTCTGGAACGAGGTGTTTGAATTTGTGATGTCATTCCAGACGGGGTATGTCACTCTGATGGCGGTGATTAACCCCAAGCTCGGTTCATTTAATGTAACTGACAAGGGGGTATCGGTTAGTCAGCGGAGTTTTGATTGGCAGTCAGTACAGGGTCTTTTGGTAGTAACAGCTATAGTGATTGCTGCCTTACTAGCTGTTCCCTTTTGGCTGCTGCTCCGTCCAGAAGATGCAGAAGCGGTCTTGGTTAACGCCATGTGGTGCGTCTTTAACTTGATTCTGCTGACAGCAGGTTTGTTGGTTGCCTTTGAACAACCCCAACAACGCCCCAAACACCGCCTGCTACGACGCCTTCCGGTGACAATTCACACCACTGACCAGAGTTGGCCAGGGGAAACGGTTAATATCTCAGAAAGCGGAGTTTTAATTGCCTTAGATAGCTGGCCCAACCTACCTGATCAAGTAGACCTTGAAATTGTGGGAGATTACGGCAGACGAGCCTTTGTTGCTGGAGAAATTATCCGCAAGACACCGATTAGTGACCATCAAGTTCACCTTGCGATTAATTTGATCAACCTCACTCAAGCTCAGCTAGATGATTTAGTCCTAGTAATTTATTCCGATGTCAGGGAGTGGTATTCCCAGAAGCGTGCGACCTTAGACCGACCCATGGGCTCCTTAGGTTTCTTAGCCACTGGTGTGTTCCGTGCCTTCCGAGAGTTGAATACCCAAACTAGTACTAAGGTGCGTAAACAGATTAGGGCTACTGTTCAGCTTTATTGGGAAGGTAAGTTTTACAGTGGTAGGGCAACTGAAATGGGAGTGATGAGTTTACGGGTTGAATTAGAACGCAGCACTGCCTATTCTGATACCACGGAGCAAACTAGTCCATTGCTCACACCAGAAGATTTACGAAGAATGGAGCAAGACCAACCCTTCGTTGGCTTGCTATTGAGTCAGGAATCGACTAACCAGTTACCACAGCGATTGTTGGCTCAAATTGTGGATGTCGAAGATTTATCCGATCAAGTTGCCATTGAGTTGAAGTTCCCAGACCAATTAAAGCAGAAACAGGAGACCAAAATTAAACAGCTTTTGAAAGTACTGTAGTTGAAGGTTTAATCAGGTTGAAGGTTTAATCAGGTTGAAGGTTTAATCGGGTTGAACGCGCACGCGTGGCCTATTGGCCAAGGTTGAAGGTTTAATCGGGTTGAACGCGCACGCGTGGCCTATTGGCCAAGGTTGAAGGTTTAATCGGGTTGAACGCGCACGCGTGGCCTATTGGCCAAGGTTGACGGTTTAAACCTCACGGGGTAACAACAACCCTAAAGCTCTCTGGGTGATTGTGGGAGTAGTCCCAGTGCTTCGGCGTTCGCGTAGCGTCGCCGTAGGCCAATGGCATCTCAATCAGGGGAGATGTCAGAAATGCGATTGGGTAAATCCTGCCAGGGCGATGCGTTCGCGTAGGGTGGCCGTAGGCCAATCCCATTCAACTTTTATTTATCAAAAGGGAGAGTTTGAGAGGGAAAAGAATACCCCTTGACTAATAGTTTGGGGATGAATTTTCCCTTTCAAATAGTGTTAAGATAAAAGATAAAGGTCTTAAAAAACTGGGAATTGACCTTACTCAGCTACCCCCGGTGCGGGGGAAAGTTACGCCCTAGGAGATAACAATCTATTTGGTTGTGCCTGGGAATCCCCATCCAAGACGGTTGGGGAAGTTCAATGCCCTGATGCCAACATTTGCTTGGGTTTGTAGTCAGACCCCAGCTTGTTGGCACAGAATCCTAAATGACGGCTTTGACCAGGTTCGATCAATCGTCCCCAATCCAGCGGGGTGACCACATAGTCTTTAGAGGATTGAGAGTTTTCCATGTTACGGGGTTGGAAATTACCATTCCAACTATTGTTAATTGCAGCTTGATTCATTTGGAATGTTAATTCCCAGTCTTCAACCTTAGTACTGCCCTCATTGATAACCTGTATACCGATGCAAAATCCTTCTTGCCAATCTGAATGCAGGTTAGGTACCACTTTTAAAGGGACACGGTTTCGAGTCTGTGACCTTGTAGAGAGATTAGGGTTAGGGAGATTAGGGCTAGGTTCGGGTGTTGGCATTGGCTCCCTTAAACCTTGGTTGGTATCCGGTGGCGGTGAAGGTAAGGGTGCCATGCCGCTGGGTTTGGCACTGGGGGATGGTAAAGGTAGTGGCTCCTTTAAACCTGGATTAGCAAGGGGTGACGGTAGGGGAAGGGGTGTAACTTGCCTTGGTGTGACAGTTGGTGATGGTGCAGGTAAAGGTGCCGGTAACGGTGCGATTACACCAGGGTTAGTACGCAGGTTAGGTGCCGGTAACGGTGCGATTACACCAGGGTTAGTACGCAGGTTAGGTGCCGGTAACGGTGCGATTACACCAGGGTTGTTACGCAGGTTAGGTGGGGGTAGTGGTGCCACGCTCCTGGGTGTGGGATTGGATAGGGATGGAGGTAGTGGTGCAACCCTCCTGGGTGTGGGATTAGAGAGGGGTGGAGGTAGTGGTGCAACCCTCCTGGATGGTTGCCCACTTGGTGTTGGTGTAGGCATTTGCCCGATTGAGCTGGGTTGGGAATTTGGCAATGGCGTGGGCATTGGTTTGGTTCTGCCTGGTGGGAAACTTGGTCGCCGTATGGAAATTGACGGGATAATCGGAGCAACTCCCACGTTCGGGGCGAAATTGTTGGCAATTAGCAGTCCCTGAAGCAGTTGTTGTTTAGGACCCTCCACACTCTGCCAATCATCTTGCAGGATCCCGCCAGTATCCCCACTATTGGGATTCCAACTCCAGTAGGCAAAACTTAGATTGTTTCGATTAATGTAATCTACCAGCCGCCGCTTCCAGAGTCCCTCTTTTGAGTTAGGGTCTACCTCCTTACCACCGAATTCTCCGATCAAAATCGGCGCAATGCCTTCTCTAGCGATATAGTTCCAAGCAATTTCCCAGCGGTATTCCAAATTGTTAGGGAAACTCGGTTCTGAAAACCAAGGGTGATTGAAAACTCCAGGGCCGTATTCATGGGGGGAATAGACCAGCTTATTGGCATTAGACAAACGTACTGGATATTCCCTAACCCCTTCCAGATTACCCCCATGCCAATGGGTTGCTAGTCGTTGACGTGGAACATTCTTTTCCACACCTTCAACAACTATCAGCCAATTGGGGTTGACCGCAAGAATGGCATTACCAGCCCTCTGTGCTGCCAGTCGCCAGTCAGTGGCTAGATCGTTTGTTCCCCAGCTGGCTCGACCATGGGGTTCATTTTTCAGGTCTGCACCAATGACATTAGGCTGATTGCGGTAACGAGTTGCCAGCATTTTCCAGGTTTCTATCCAATCAGTTTCCGTAAACCCATCCCCATACCATAATGGAGGAATACGTTGGTCATTGAGTCGGTGACAGTCCAACAAAATTAATATGCCTTGCTGCTGGGCTTCCTTGATAATGGCATCCATGACCTCCAAGGGCGATTTACCGTAAAGCTCCCGATTGTTACCGATGTTGAAATCAATCCCACTGACCTCTGAGGCTCTTAGGGATTGGATAGAAAACGGCAGCCGAATCATGTTGTAGCCCAAGCTTTTGATCTGCGCCAACATATCCTTGTAGTCTCGTTTCCACAACCCATGAGGAGCATGCAACTCTGTCTCAATCCCAAACCAGTTCACCCCTCTGAGTAATATCGGGCGACCTAGGGAATCAAGTAGTTGTGATCCTTGGGTAGAAAGAGGTAGCTGCATGGTTCTTGCTGCATTGGCTGCATCAACAGGATGGTGAGAAGGCAAGGTTAATTCCATCAGGGATAAAAAGACTAACGCTAAGCCAAGACCAATGATTCGCCAAGGAAGTGTAAATTTGGTTCGCTGGTACTTAGGAAGCCTACTATGCCCAGGCTTGCGCCGTCGAGGCTGCCCGAAATGGCTGATGATTGTCAGCAAGATAGTTGATAGGATGCGGGCAACTCGGGATATGTGCCGGAAAAATCTAGACATCGGTTTCTACAAGAGAAGAGGTAGAGTTAGTCACAACTAGAGGTGCGACCCGTGGCAAATTTAATTCGCCAAGGTCAAGCGCACCTAAGAACTTGAGATTGAGCTTCCTTCACCCTGGCTAACTCGACAAACTAAATTAAGCAACTATATATAGGGCAATGGGTAGGTGACGATAGACAATCCCTTAATATCAATACCCAAAACTAGCCCTAATGTCAGTGTATCTCGTCAAAACCGAAACCAGAAAATGCCCCTGATTAAAAATCCTGTAATGCTTGATGGGTAAAGCCTAGAGTCGAAATCAGCAGGTGCGACCCAAGGGCGATTTACTCGCCCATTGGAAAGCGCACCTATAGGAATTTCTGGTGGGGGTTACACAACCTTCACAAAGTATTTTGACAGATTCCAAAGACTAAGTCAGGGCAGGTATTAAAAAAACTCAACAACTTTTGGGGGGGCATACAGTCAAATACTTATTGAACATGGGTTTTAGCTCCATAACCCTTTTTAGTTTCCCCCACATCCACGTTGAAAACCGTCCCTTTTTCAGGGAGTATTGTGAGCTACATAGCCCCTGAATTGTAAAGCTTTCAGGTGATCACTAGGAACTGCAAGTTTCAATCTAGACCGGGTTTATATAGCTTTACTAGTTATTCATATAAAATTCATCAAGTTAGTGAACCGTTTCATGAAAGTTTTATGAAACATGGGCTCACTACGGATTAACTTAAAGAAAAGCGAAAGTATTAAGGGGTGTAGCTACAAAAAACTTCTGCCGCTGACCACTGATAAGTAGTGAGCCAAAGACTAAACTCTTGACAATTTGATCAAAACTTGGCAGAGTTTTGCACGGCTCAGGTTAAATGGCTTATGCGGCAACTATCCAAGGAAACTACTGATTATGACATCTCCGATTAAACAATTTGTCCTGAAACCGATCGTATTTTCAGCTGCACTGTTTGCAGTCCTAACCATACCACTGGCTTGGTTTGGCTCTGAACCTTTGAATATCCAAGTGCAAGAGGAGCCAGTGTTTGATGGTAAACTAATGGACGTAGCTCCACCTTACTTGGGCTTAGCAGCGCTACTAAGTGTGACTCTAGGAACTGCTACGGTGGCGATCACTGGATGGCGCTCCGCTGACCGCAACCGGTCTGATATAGAGGCACAGTTATCCGGTCTTGAGGAAAATCTCAAGAAAAAGGAGGAATTGTTAGAGACACTTCAGCTCTCAGACTCTAGGTTAGATGCTTCTGGACTCAGGGAGTTTACCTCAGATAAAGACACTTCAGTATCTTTGAACGACAACTACCAGCCAATTACCAATCTTGAGCAAGTCAGTTCTGAACCCTTGCCCAAAACCTACCATCCGATTCCCGAAACTGGGTCGGTAACTGAACCAGTAATCATTAACACTCAAGCAGTGGACCATGAACCATCCACTAAACCCCCCACTAAACCCGACTTGGACGTGCGAGCAGCTACGGCTAGGTTTCCATCGGTTCAATCATTTCTAGCCTATGCTCCACCCAATGCTGCTCAGGAGCCACAGATTAACCCAACTTCCCTTAATCGTGATGAGTTTGACCAACTCTACACTAAAATTCAGCATCTGATGTCTCAGATGGTCACTGTAAAAAAGGCTATGGAAAGACGGTCACCCAAAACTTCACTCGAGTAGTCGTGATCAGATAGCTACCAAAAAAACTTGGTAATGGCTAATTCCTAGATATTGATAGTTAAGTCATATCAAGGGTTAGTCATTATCTTTTCTTACTAGTCAAACCGGAATCTTACGACGTAATGTTTTAATAAAAGCCCTAATCACCTCAGCTGGAGTGTTTCTAGTCTGTTCATAATGTTGATGTGGATTGCTTCAATAATTCTATTGCTTCAATAATTCAAGGTCTGATTCTTAAAGAATTATCGTCACAAAGTATGCAAGCACTGTCAAGATCAATGCTGAATTGCTTGAATGCACCCTGACTATGCACTGACATCATATGCACTGACATCAATTAAGCTCAGAATGATTGGAAAGCATTGCTACAATGCGGTCGAACCTTTTCCTATTTTGCCAACCTAGCCATAGGGGGAGAACTTGGGATTCTGCTAATTCTAGTACCAAGGATTGAATTTCTTGGTCAGATGCCTGTCCATAAAGCAGTAGTACTAAGAACCCATTGAGTTGCCGTGCCATTGTTTTAGCTTGAGGTAAGGCATCTATAGCTTCAGTCCAATGGACAGGGAACATCAAATGAAGTGGCTTATCGTCTCCCATGTGGATGAGAGTGGGTTTGAGGAGATTGCAAGTTCCATGAGGTCCCTCGTACCAAGGGCGATGATTTTCTAGGTACGCAGCTTCTGACTTTACCCAAGTATTCATTTTGTACCTCTAAGTTTATTATAGCTCTTATTTTCTTTATGGTAATTGATGAAAAATGGATTCGCTAAAATTCGTTGTAGTCTACAACGAACAAATCCTCTTAGGGTTTGCTCTTGAGAATTTATCCCGTGGGATAATAACTTATTACCATTGGTATCCCAAGGTAATAGGTCTGGTGATATAAACGCTAAATTTATGTAGCTGTAGCTGTCGTAGTTGATTCTCTAAAAAGAACATGGATTGGTAGTATTTAGTCAGTTATGCAATGTTATAACGCTTAAATTTTAAAAAAATCCATAGTTTGCAATTAGTTTTTTTAAGTTATACTTTAGTTAACGACTAATTGAATTTATGGCCAATTTATCTTGACTTATATCCCCACACCAGTGAGGCGGGAATAACTTACGAGGAAGCGAGTTTTTTCAGTTATTGCTCTGACCAAGAGTCAAGATTTAGAGTGACAGTAACCTGGGATGAACCCGAAAAATTTCCCTTTACCTTTATCCTTATTGTGATGGCCAGGGTGCATCTCACTGTCTTGATGCAATAGCGAGTGGTTTGAAGTTACCGTAAGACAGTTGAGCCTTATTCACATAACTTAAACCAAATACCCATAACCTGCCGACGCTCATTGGCTCAACGTAATCAGGTTTCATCTCCGGGGGTTTCCCCCAAGACCGCGCTACCTCGCTGCATCGCTTTTACAATTAGGCAAAAATTCGCGCGAAAATTCCCACACTTCCCGCGCCCGGGCCCCACACTTCCCACACTTCCCTTCTTTTTTACAAATATGAGATGCACCCGATGGGCACAGGACAAGGGCTGATCGAAAAACTTGATCTCAAAAACCCTGGATTAGGTGGTGACTCCTATTAGTTTTTATGGTTCCTTGAGGAGGAATAGTGGTTTGGATTAACAAGTATAGCATTTTCAGGTGAAATGAAAACGCTATATACCTTGAGAGCTCCTCACTTATATATAGCGCTATAGTAATTGAGTAATTTAGTCAGTAATGCGATTGGCCGTAGGCCACGCTACGGGAACGCATATTTCCCAAGCCAGCAGTCCCTCACCAAGATCAAATTCTGAAACTCTGACCAAAGAGGGACTTTTGCATACATGACGTTTGCCTTTTCAAAAAAGGTACCCACACGGGTACTGTCCAAAGCTGGTGGCGTTTTCCATACTCAAAATACGAGTAAACAACACACAAGAAACGCAATGACCAGACATGGCCGACTCTATCTAAGAGATGTTCCCCAAGATCCAGATTCTACGATGGTAGGTTTGGCAGGCTTTTTCCTTCCCCCTCTTATCGAGCTCAGCGAAACCTGTTGCGGCATCTGACCTTTAGTCTAGCATCAGGACAAGCAGTTTCGAGAGCACTACGGATTAAACCGTATGTCTTATAGCGTTTCTCACAGTTATGAGGTACAGTCTTCTTGGAAGCTGATTCCCTGTTAGGTGCGCTTTCCGCATCTAATTATTAAATTCGCCACGGGTCGCACCTCTTGATGCAGCGCATCCCTATTCCCTATTCCCTATTCCCTATTCCCTATTCCCTCTTTTTTCTTCCCAGATCCGCTGTTCCGGTGATCTGCTGTTCCCTAAAATCCCGAAATTGTGTACCTCATAGCTATGATAATTGCTATATCTAAATCAAGACCAGGATTGGAGACCAACACTGGCTTCACATCCAGGCATATTTGGTATTGTCGATCTTCTTAAATTTGCTGGAGTTGCATAGAGACTATAGCAATCCTAAATCATTTCTAAAATCACTGGACTTCTTAAAAACTAGCTCCAACTCCTGTCCCTTCTGCATAGCTGCCTTCTGCCTTCTGCCTTAAAGCAGCCCATTTATTTCACGAATCAGATCGGATTGCTATATCACTTGATAGGGTGCTATAAAATTATACCAATTCACTAAAACCTTGCTATCTATTATAGCAATCCTAAATCATTTGTAAAATCACTGGACTTCTTAAAAACTAGTTCCAACTCCGGTCCCTTCAGCATAGCTGCCTTCTGCCTTCTGCCTTAAAGCAGCCCATTTCTTTCACGAATCAGATCGGATTGCTATATTGCATAATGGTAAAGATTAAGGGGAAAATGTAAAGGTAAAATCTTTGACTTTTTTCCCTTAATCTTGAGTATAGTAATTTGTAGTATTCATAAGTATTAATTAAGTGAAATGGTACCCACAATTCTGGCTCTCGACTTTGACGGTGTTCTGTGTAACGGACTATTAGAGTATTTTCAGACCGCGTGGCGTACATACTGTCAAATTTGGAAACCCGCTAGTCAAACACCACCCGAGAATTTAGCAGCTAGCTTCTACCGCTTACGACCTGTGATCGAAACCGGCTGGGAAATGCCAATATTGATTCACGCGCTGATTCTCGGTATTTCAGAAGAGAAGATTTTGCAGGATTGGTCAGCAGTTGCCCAGTCTATCGTTAATTCCGAGACCTTAGACAGAACCGATATAGCTAAGCAGTTAGACACTATTCGGGATAAATGGATTACCACCGATTTAGATGCTTGGTTGAGTCTACACCAATTTTATCCTGGTGTGATTGAGCGGTTGGATCAAATACTTTCTACAAATACCACACAGCTATATATTGTTTCTACTAAAGAAGGACGCTTCATCAAGCAGCTATTGCAGCAACAAGGTATTAACTTACCACAAGAGAGGATTATTGGCAAGGAGTCCAAACGACCCAAACATCAAACCCTACGACAATTAATTGAAACTTTTCCAGGGGAAGCCGTAACACTATGGTTTGTGGAAGATCGGCTCAAGACCCTTCAATCTGTGCAACAGCAGCCAGACCTCAAACCGGTGAAACTGTATCTAGCTGATTGGGGCTACAACACCAAAGCTGAGCAAGAATCTGCTGGTCATGACCCGAGAATTCAGTTGTTGTCTCTTGAGCAATTTTCCCAGGATTTTTCAAATTGGCTCGATTAACTATTAGGTATTAGGTAAGCTATCAGCTATCAGCTATCAGCTATCAGCTATCAGCTATCAGCTATCAGCTATCAGCTAATGCGCTACAGATGGTGCTACTGTTCGCGCAGCACCTCAAGTAGCGCAATCGGTGCTTTTAGGTGCGACCCGTGGGGCATTTAATAATTAGATGCGGAAAGCGCACCTTTGAATAAAAGAGGTAAGCATTCTTTTAATGTGAGTTAAGTCTTTTAAATAAAAGACTTAAGCATTCATTTAATTTGAGTTATGTTACAGCGCTTGTGGCCTGTGCCACAAAGCTGACGCCTGACAGCTAGCTGTTCGCGTAGCGTGAGCTAAAAGCTCACGGCTGAATGCTTACGGTATTAGTCCTTCTGGAAGCGAAATTTAGGTTTTGGCAGCATTTCAGAGAACTCTATAACTATCACCTCTGAGATTGTCTTCTCAACCAGGGGTGAAAGGGATTTTGAATAAAACGCTTTTCGGTTAGGGTTTCTATGGGATGCGACACCTAATTTTTAAATTCTGGAACTGGTTACTAAACCAAATTTTTCAGAGAATAATCCTGGTTCTAACGATCATGTTTTGCCTGGGAGTGGGAATTGCCCTCTCAAGTATGTCTCGTCTGTCAATGGATCTAATTGAATCCCACGCACTAGAGTATTCAGCCTTATCCGCTCAACTTATTAATGAGGCACGTAACCTCTACAGTACTGAGGTGGTTACTCGTGCTAAAACTGTTGATGGGATTACCGTTACCCATGACTACACTACCAAAAAAGGGGGAATTCCTAATCCAGCTACCTATGTGATAGAACTGGGTTCGCGCATCAGTGCCAATGATACGGGAGCTTTAATCAGGCTTTACAGTGATTATCCGTTTCCCAATCGACAAGGTGAAGGGGGTCCGAAAGATGATTTTGAATGGGATGCACTCAGATTCTTGAGAAAATATCCCACTCAGTCATTTTTTCGCCAAGAGCAGATCCAAGGTCGTTCTTCATTTCGATATGCAGAAGCCATCATTATGCAGCCTAGCTGCATTGCTTGTCATAACAGCCATCCGGATAGTCCCAGAATGGATTGGAAAGTAGGAGATGTCAGAGGTGTTTTGGAAATAATTCAGCCTCTAGACAAATTTGTGGTACACACACAAATGGGTCTGAGGAGTACATTTATCACCTTAGGAGGACTATCTGTGTTGGCACTCTCAGGGCTAATTCTGGTTATCGGTAGATTGCGTCAAACAGCAAAGGAATTAACAAGGCGGGTTAGGGAACGCACGGCTGATTTGGCTGAAGCTAACCAAGATTTAGAAAAAAGGAATCAAATCATTAGTCAGATTTTTTGGCGTTACCTGAGTAAGGAAGTGGTAGATAAGTTACTGGAAAAACCCGAAGAATTGAAACTGGGAGGCCAGCGCAAAACTCTCACCATACTAACCTCTGATTTAAGAGGATTTACAGCGCTATCAGAACGATTGCTTCCGGAAGAAGTGGTTAAAATTCTCAATCTCTATCTGAAACATATGTCAGAGGTGATTACTAAATACCAAGGAACCATTGATAAGTTCATGGGTGATGGAATTTTGGTTTTGTTTGGTGCTCCTACGGCGAGAGAAGACGATACAAAACGGGCAGTGGCTTGTGCTGTGGCGATGCAATTGGCAATGGTTCCTGTCAACGAAACGATGAATGAGTGGGGCTATCCACCTCTAGAAATGGGTATTGGTATCAACACAGGTGATGTTGTGGTGGGTAATATTGGCTCGGAAAAACGCACCGATTACAGTGTAGTGGGTAGCCAAGTCAACTTAACCTATCGCATTGAATCCTATACCATAGGTGGTCAAATTCTTATTTCACAATCTACCTTTGAACAGGTTAAGTCAATCGTGATTACTCACGGGCACAAACAGGTACAACCAAAAGGGGTTAAACAGCCAATTACTATCTATCAAGTTGTGGGTATTGGTGATGACTACAATCTCTTTCTACCTAAAGAAGATGAAGAATTTTTTTTCCTTCCTAAAGCCATACCACTCACCTACAAAATTTTGGAAGAAAAGCATATCGGTAAAAATCTTTTTCTTGGAAGTTTAGTTCAGCTTTCAGCTAAGGGAGCGAAAGTGCGTTCCTATGAGATAATAAGAGAGAATTTCCCGGTAGAGCTAAGTAATATAAGCCTGAATATATTAAATCAATACCAAGCAGAATATAGTGATGATATCTATGCTAAAGTGACGTCAATTTAACCAGAAAATAAAGGTTTTTATATCCGTTTTACATCCCAACCTCCAGAGGTAAATAAAATGCTTGATTCTCTATACAAGTCGATAAATGATAGAAGTGAATATAAGGCGTTAGGTATCAACAGTTAGCCGTCAGCTAGGGAAAGGCAAGAGGCAAGAGGCAAGAGGCAAGAGGCAAGCGTCGTATATAGGGATTTTTGGTAGTGATGCAGCACGGTCTTGGGGGAAACCCCCATGAGCGACTGCCGTTCCACGGGGCGTACAAGGTGCGTCGCGGTGTTCCGCACACAGACCCAAAACCACTCGTTATTGCATCAAGACAATGTATTTTTAGTTTATTGAATCCCTTGCTATTTAAGGGTTTAAGCTGATTTAAACTACTCATTTACTATAATCAGTCTAGGAGATACCGGAATGAATATTGCAGTGTGGTGTAGAATAAAGTAAGCAGAAAAGGTCGATACGTGATGATAGTGATAGAGTTCAAGGCATACGGGAAGCAAAAACAATATGATGCGATAGATGAAGCTATAAAAACCGCTAAATTTATTCGAAATAAATGCATCCGTTATTGGATGGACAATAAAGGAGTCAAGAAAACTGATTTAAGTGCTCTTTGTGCCGTCTTAGCTAAAGAATTACCGTTTGCCAATGAATTGAACTCTATGGCTCGTCAAGCCAGTGCTGAACGAGCATGGTCATCAATTGCCCGTTTCTATGACAACTGCAAAAATAAAATTCCTGGTAAGAAAGGATTTCCTAGATTCAAAAAACATTGTCACTCAGTGGAATACAAGACTACTGGATGGAAGTTATGCCCAGACAAAAAATCAATAATTTTTAGTGACAAAAAAGGAATAGGAAAACTCAAGCTCAAGGGTACGTGGGACTTATGGCGCTTTGACAAAAAGCTGATCAAGAGAGTCAGGATAGTCCGTCGAGCAGATGGGTACTATGTTCAGTTTTGCATTCAGATCGATATTAATGAGTCTGTTCCAGCAACAGGAACCACTATTGGCCTGGACGTTGGACTAAAGGATTTTTACACTGACTCCAATGGCAATACTGTACCCAATCCTCGATTTTATAGAAAAGGAGAAAAGCGTCTAAAATTCTATCAACGTCGGGTTTCCCGGAAAAAGAAAGGCTCTGCTAACCGAAAGAAAGCAATTAACAGACTAGGTAAGGCACACCTTAAAATAAGTAGGCAGCGTGAAGAACATGCCAAGAGACTGGTTAGAAGTTACCGCAAGAAGAGTGCAGCCTTTATAGTTGGTAGGCTATGCATCAAAGGTGGCAGGTTTTGTTGTAAGGCTGCACTCTTCTAAGGTTTCGTCTCCGGCAGGTTGCGTAGTCCGGTCAAACGACCTGGTCGCCTAGGTCGATTTAAGGGTTAAAAACTTGGTAAAGAACCACTATCTTGCCAAATCTATTAATGATGCAGGTTGGTATCAATTCCGGAAATGGATGGAACATTTTGGGACTAAGTTTGGCAAAGTAACTGTTGCAGTTAATCCAGCGTATACTTCTGCTGAGTGTTCTAATTGTGGTGAAGTAGTCAAAAAGTCTCTATCAACTAGAACCCATGTCTGTCAGTGTGGTTGTTCTCTAGATAGAGACCATAATGCTGCAATCAATATTTTGGAAAGAGCCTTGAGTACGGTGGGGCACACCGGAACTCTGATCTTAAATGATCCAAACGCTTGGGGAGAGGGAACCTCTACTTTTGCTGGTGAAAACCTGTCAAAGCAAGTTGCCTCGTTGAACCAAGAATCCCCGTCTCGCGATTAGCGGGGAGTGTCAAAGTGGTTTGACTTTGAGCCTGGCGGGATTGCTCTCTACAGTATGGTTGGCAGTCAGAAATTGGTATGGTTTGTGGGAAGTTAATCTAGCAGATTGAGCTACTGTGGGCGACAAAGGTGACGCAGCAAGCATTCAGCCGTCAGCTGTCAGCTATCATGCCTAATGCCTAATGCTAATCAACGGTCGGTAGTAAACAAGCTGGGGGGTGCTGGTACGGCTGGTTGAAAATCCCTGCTCGTTTTACTGATCCGAGCCCGTGCAGTTAAAGCGCCTGCTAGCTGATGGCTGATGGCACCTCAAGTAGCACCATCTGTAGCGCATTCGCTGTTCGCGTAGCGTGCGCGTAGGGCATAGGCACCTCAAGTAGCACCATCTGTAGCGCATTCGCTGAATGCTTACGTTATGCGATCGCAAAAGCAAAATTTCCTCAACCAGTTCTCCCCAAGCCCCCTTCAGATTTTTAATGTAATCCTAGTTGTGGTTGATAGCAGTTTTCAATGGAGAACTGCTATCAATGCATATTGTGCATATTGCCTTAACACAGAAAGTGCAGTGAAACAGTACCCTTTTGGGTACTGTCAGCATTGGGTGTGATTAAGAATAATAGACAAAGAAGCCGTTACTACCAACTCAAGCTTATACATGTAGCAGCTTGCAGCCATCGTCATGGTTTGCGGACCAAGACACTCAGCTCATGTGGCAAATGGTGAAGTATGACACTCACCTTTAAAGTCTTACCCAGGGAACTGCATTAACTCAGGCTTCCACTCCAATCAAAAAACTAGCTATAGCATTCAGGTGTGACAAGCAGCCTTGTCAGCCTTCAGTGATGCTCACTTCATCGGTGCTAAGGTCCCGGCTAGTGGCTAATTCCAATCCCCTGATAATTACAGATTACATCCATTGTGGATAAAGGAATAAACTATGGAATTTTATCTGATAAAAGTTTTTTTTATCAAAGCTTTATAGAGTTAAAGTTTTAGTTAATTTTTCGTGAAAGCGAT
>NZ_JAAHIE010000189.1:0-12451 GCF_010671945.1 Moorena sp. SIO4E2 | reverse complement strand
TGCCAACCCTGTCTTCCAGGATAGAGGAAGAAATCATTAAATCCAAGTTGGGCACTGCCCCAAGCCGAACTACTACCTAAAGATGGCAGATGACCATCTTTTAGAAAGGAGTCCAGCACCCCCAATTCCTTCAAAATCGATTGGGTGTTGGGGGAGATAGTTTCACCAACTCGAAAATCATCCTGCTGAGATTTTTCAAAGATGGCAATCGGTCTTGCTCCCTGTTTCTGGAGAGCAAGGGCAGTGGCAGCCCCTGCAGGACCACCACCGATAATGGCAATATCAATCTCCGAAAGGAGGCGATTAGTCACGAGGTAATTTTCTGGCTACTTCAGCGTAATAGGGTGTAGGAAAATTCTCAGGCCAATTCGACGAGTCATAGTGTGAAACTTCCAACACAAATCCCAGGTCATGCCACTTCTGAACCATGTCTACGTCATCGGGAAACATAACATAATCGCTAGCATTTTGGTCGTAGTCAGTGCCTATCCAAGGCATCTGTCGATCCTTGATACTCTCGTCGGGTCCTTGCGTTTTGAAAGTAGGTGCGGCAGTAGGATCCGAATAGACAAAGTATGGGCGTTGTGCAGGCCACCACCAAACAATACGGTCAAGAGTTTGAGTAGAACACTCATTGAAATCTGCCTGCCAAGGCAAAGCCATAAACTTGGTAATATCCCCTGGCTCAACACCTTCGTCCAAGTTCATACCCAAGCTAAGGGGCTTCTTTTCACTGTAGTCGATTGCTTTCTTCTTAATCCGGAAAGGTTCCGAGTAAATCTTGGGATTCCGTGAAATCCAGGTCATTTCGATTCCAGGAGAAAAAGCCCCTCCCACGCAGTTTTCCAAGCTAGCACGGGTAAGCTCTTCACCAGGATCTGCTACCTGAGGAGTTGGTGGTGTAATGTTTTCAAAGTATCCCTCTACCCACTGCTGAAGCATGAAATATTGGGTGTCTGTCAAGGTCAGATACTTCTTTGACTTCTGGCTGGAACCAGTGGCATCGTCTCCTGCCAAATAGGGCATCATCGGATAGCCAGTTTTCGGAGATTTCAGGGTATTTTTCTGGTCTGGTGCCCGGATTTGGTCAAAAAAGTATGCTCGCAGACCATTGTAGTCTTCACTGGTATTTCCTAATAAATCAGAGTCAAAGGTGTGGGGTTTGGGCGGTATAGCAACTACCCAGGGCATCATGGAAGCATGCTTGAGTATAGGTTTGATGTCCGCCTCAAAGTTCGGTTTGTAACCAGTAGAACCATTTTTCCACAAACTATCCTCGTAAATATCTGGGCGGTATCCCATCTCCCGCACCGCCACATCAAAGATGGTATCGTACAGGGTGACTATATTGACTATCTCCGGGGCATAAGCAGGTGGTCCCACCAATACCCAAGCAGGAGATGCTTCTTCTTCTGGATCGCCGTTGCTAAAGGTTATTGTTGCTGATACTGGTCCGTCGGAGGTATCATCCCACCAATCGTCATTGTTGGCATAATCAGTAATCTCTGGAGTTGGGTTGCTCGAACCAGCTTTACCGTATCCTCCCACTACAATTAGTCTACTTTCATCATCTATTAGTACCTTTCCTAAAGAACTAATGGTGACGTTTGGAGTTTTGCTAGAGCCGTCATATAGTTCGTCCGGAGGATAGCGACTAGGATAACCGGCAGGTTGAGATGCCAAGTCGAATTCCTGCGCCTGTGATGGCAGAGAAGTTGATGAATCTAACGATAAGGTTCTGTAACCGAAATCGATGAAGAGATTTGTCCGGTCTCCTGGATACTTACTGTTACGTAAAGGATGATTGGAAGCGTATCCATTTTCACCATTCATAGTAAGGAACTCGTACCAACTAGCTTTTTTATTAGCTAGGTGAACAGTCCAATCAATACGACTTATCCCCAGAGAAGCCATAGTTGACTGAGTAACTTCTGTTACTTCTATTAATGTAGTCTCATCTTCTGAGTAGGTGTATTTATAAAGGCGAAAACGGACTGCTTGGCGACGCAGTTTACCATCGCTATCTCGGAAGTCAGTTTTCTGAAAATCACTTCCATCTAGCTTGATGGGAAGTCCTCCTCTTGTTTCTGGTTCTAGATAATACTCTTCGCTGTTACCAACACGAGCAATACCCATTGCGGGATGAATTTTATACTTAACTACCATTTTTCCTCCTCCTAGGATTATCCTCCATTTTTTCGGCAATACCAGCCATACCAGGCATAGCAGCACTACCACCACTAGCCCTATCAGCAATAGTTTCAGCATTTACACTTGCTCTACTTGGGGTTTTATCAAAGGGTTGACAAGCGCTCCTCTAAACACTTCTCTAAACACTTCTCTATAAGTGCTTCTCTAGGGGAGTTCCCTCGATTTTTTTGCTGATTTTCTGAAGAGCTTCATCAAGTTTATGCCAAGTATCTGCCATGGAGCGTGACACTTCATCCTGTTGAAGACATTTCTGTTTCAATTTACTGACCTTAGCAGTAATTTCCCCAAGAGTTATTGGTGTATATTCAAAGCAAGGACCAGCCGTAGGACCAAGAGTTGAGTTGGTATCTGCGGAAATTGGAGTTTTCATTAACTCAGTAATCGCTGGTGGAAATACACCCTGCATCAGCTCCACAACAGTTGTGAAGTAGGCTGTAGTGTCTGCATTGTCTGCAAAGGCTTGTTCCAACGCTTGGATCATCAGACTGTAGTCGTCTTGGAAGTGACTAGCAAGCTCTTCAGCAGGTGTCCCTATAAACTTCGCTATTGAGGGATTGGGCAACATCGGATAAGCTGATGGCAGGGCAACTTTCCCATCTGCGATATCCCTGAACTTAAAGTAATGAGATAACTCGAATGGAGTCCCTAGAATTGGACCGTAGGTACCATCGTTACGATTACCATATCGGTTATAGGTTCCATAGGGTTGCTTAGGCCGATACTCGGTGGTAGGAGGAGTTGCTCCTTCTCCCTGTTGTACGATTTGCTCAATTGCTTGCTCAGCAGTTTTGAGATCGCTTACTGCGATCGCTTTTCCACCACCGCTGCCAAAGTAGTAGTTAGTTTTCTGATGCTCAGGAGTTCCGGAAAACAGAGCTGCACTACCTATATTGGCGTCGAGATACTCAAACCCTTCTTTAATGGCTTGATAGATTTGCCCAATGCTGGTAAATTTTTCCCCTTGTGCTGGCAGGGGTTGATTAGACTGCATCGGTTCCTCAATCGCCATGAATGTCTGTTTGATTAATTCTGGGGATGCTGCCAGAATTTGCACATAGGGACCGTCGTAGAAATTCGGCAATATATAGCTAGGATAGGTAATTTCAGAAATGTAAGGAACCAGACCATTAAACGGATCACTAGCTGGTTTTACAAATAGAGGAGTCTCACCGATAGCCAGTAGCAAATTGCATACTAAATTAATATGCAACATTTCCTCCAAAGCCACACTTCTGATGATTTGATAGGCTTCAGCTGATTTATCTTCCATGGAATAAACCGCTGTCAAATAGGGAGGAATGGTCGCAAACTCTAGATACAATGCTGCCTGAAGAGAACCCCTCAGCTTTTCCTTTGTAATAATTGCTTCATAGGTCAGTGGTAGAGGTTTTTTTACAGAAACTGTCATTCTTATCGCTCCTGTTGCCCTGATATATAACAGAACCTAGATCGCCTCGGAAATTATAGCATGTATCAATAGATACGAGAACTTAAATTTATTTAATAATTCCACGAGCTATGAGTAGAGAGATTTACAGCCCGAGGGTGTGGAGGAATTTACGATACGGTATGGTAGCGCACATTTTACAAGTGCTATATTTAAGGTTTTTAAATTGATATTTTAAACTGGGATAGATGGAAAAAGCGATGCAGTACTGTATAAAATAATTTATTAACTTGCTGTCAAATTCTCTAAGACAGCGTTCAATCCCTGAATTGACAGTTTATAGCGGTTCTCATAGGTAAGCATTCAGCTATCAGCGTGTCGCGTATCAGCTATCAGCTTATGCGCTACTTGAGGTGCTACTTGAGGTGCTTATGGGCACGCTACTTGAGGTGCTATCAGCCGTCAGCTTTTGAATAAAAGAGGTAACCATTTGTTTAATCTGAGTTACGTCCCAGCGTCGTTCGCACAGCGTGGCCGTTCGCGTAGCGTGGCCAAAAGGCCAAAAGGCCAAGGCCAAAGCCTGTGCCACAAAGCTGTTCCCGTAGCATGGCCAACGGCCAAGGAGTTTTTTTCAGAGTTTAAATTCTCATTAATCTATCAATATTAAATTCTGCCGTTCCCGTAGCTTGGCCATAGGCCTGCATAGATTTCTTTCAAGCTGACTGCTGACTGCTGAATGCTTACCTAGTTGCTAGAGGCTCCTACTAGAATGGTAAAAAATTCTGTGTAACTCATTACTATGACAACCGCTATAAGCATAAAAAATATAAGTCTAATAAACACTTATACTTATATAAGTATATACTTATATTTTTTGTTAAATTTTATTTAATTTTAACAAAAAACTATTATTTTATGATATGGCAGTTCATGGAAAAATGTAAATTTTTATGTCAATAAGCTGTGCTATCAATAAGCTGTGTTTTACTAGTGAAGGGAGTTAACTAGGAAGATAAAGAAACTTAGAGAACACAGACTTAGAAAACACAGACTTAGAGAACGACTGATACTCTGAAGGGTTGATGCCACCTCTGGTCATTGAGTAAAACATAAGGGAAGCAAACGGTCAGGGGGCAGTCTCTAACATTTGACGGAATTCCAAGCCTTATGGGTTGGGAGCGATGTCCGCGATTAATACAGTTGTGAACAGTCAGATTGAGCTGTGAAAGAAACCTGTATTGCTATAGAGTGAGCCCGAGAAAACAAATGGGATGCTCTCAAAGAGCCGCTACGGGAACGCCAACAAATTTGAGAGACTACAAAATCAAGGTACGTTAGCGAATAAAGGTTCTTCCAGACTACAGCATCATCAGGAACTCCTAACCATCCCACTAGCCCTAATCCTGCCCAAACAATCCCTAGTTAATACTACAATATATATATTGTACATTTGAATGGCAAAATGTGGTTGAGGGAATTAACCTTAAGCTCAGCTTAAAAAGAAAATTAAATGTTGAAATACGAGCCGGATGAGGTATTATTTATAACAGGCAATTATGGGTGGCAATTTTTGGTATGACTAAAACTTTGTACGAGACCGTAAATCCTCTAATCGCTATGGTGGATGACGCCCAGTTGAGGGAGTCATTGACTCAAGCTTTCTCGGAAGCAAGGGAGGAAGTAAGCAAGATTGATAATTTCTTTGCACTGGTTCCTAGCCATCGTTGGTCTAAGTCATTTCTGGCTAATTTCTTTAACTCCTGGAAGGCGACTCACCTCAAGATGTTGGCGATCTATGGTCTATCTTGTCGCTTACAACGGCTGGCTTTGGCAAATCCCGACTCAGTGAGGGAACAGTTATTCATGGCCGGAGCCTTCAATGCTGAGACCAGTTATGAAGACCTCGGTTTAGACTTTGGAGGTCAAACCCATGCGGAGCTGTATAACCGTTTTGCTGGGGTGTTTTTGGATGACGCTTCCTGGCAGTTAGACCAGTATTGCTTACCGAAAGCCAGAGAGTTTAAACAATGGATTTATCAGAACATGGTAGTGAATGATATTCCCAAGGGATTGTTCACCAATATGTTTTCTGAGATCTATAACCACGGTGAGTATAGCATAGCTCTTTCGGCTTTTAGTGATCTCATTGATCGTCATTACTCCTTCTCGGCTGCAGAAAAAGAGCAAGCTCTGACCTATATCCACGCCCATGTGGCTGATGAGACGGAAGTGGATCACTTTTTGGTAGTGGTCAAAGCCTTGAATGCTTATTGTCAAGGGACAAACACATCCATTGATTACGAACAGGCTCAGAACTTGTTTGTGGAATATTTGACTCGTTTGGGTGGTGTAATGGTAGACTTCACTAACATGATGAGTCAAGAAAATCATGCAAACGAACCCCTCATCTGCGCGTCTTAACCCCCAGCATCAGTACTATTTTGAAACAGCTCAACAGGCGATTACGGCGCTCCCAGCCTATCGACGAAGATTAGCTGACATTGCCAAGACCTACAATGGCTTGGGAGAGGTGATTGCCGATCAAGACTATCCCACAGAGGTGATGGTACTCCGGCCTCAGCACACCAAAGCTCCCCCCTTACTCTTAATTGGAGGGATGGGTCCGATACCAGGAGTAGCGGGATTTGAGCAAGCCTGTGAGATGTTTCAAAACACTCGGGAAATTGTGTTGTTACAGGCATGTGCGCTGCCGAATCGAACAGCAGTCATGGCCGAAAAGAGGCAAGCTGGCAGCAAAACCTTGGCCAAAACCTTGGCTGAGGAGGAGTTAGTGGAAATGCTAGAGATGGCAATTCGAGTGGGGGTGGCACAAATTTCCACAAGCGATACTCCCATCCAAGTGATTGTCCTGTGTAATGCTGCCCATTACTTCCTGCCCCAAGCGTGGCAGCGGCTGCTGAACAATCATCCCCAGATGGCAATTAAACTCCAGTGGATTTCGTTAATTGAATCTGTAGTGGATTATCTCAAAGCTCAGCCTTGGCGGCGACCGTTACTGCTATGCACCAGTGCCACGCGATGGGGACAGGTCTACGCCCATCCCCTTCAGGCCAATGGCATTGACCTGATCGAACCAAGGGATGCTTTGCAGTTAACCCTGATGGACTGCATTTATCAGGGGGTAAAAGCCTCTAATCGTGATTTAACCTGCTTCTTAGGGGAACGCTTCTTTGTTGAGCTGCTCAACACCCAACCTGACCCGGACTGTATCATTGCAGGCTGTAGCGAAATTCCCTGTTTGCTGGAGTGCCTGCAAGGAACAACTACCGGTGCTGTCGGGCAGTTTTTGTCAGCCCTCGACGTGATTAATCCGGTTCAACTAGCTTTGAACCATGCTGCTGAGAATCTTCAGCCGATGGCAGCAATGGAACTGAACCTGTGACGAGACAGGTTTTATCTCTAACAGATCAGTCCAACCCAGATTAGCTCAAATACTTAAGCTCAAACACTTAGCTAAAACACCTAAGCTAAAACGATGAATCCCTCTGTACAATCCCTGATTGAAAACGACAACGATAGTCTCAACCAGACAAATAAACCTTTCCCCTTAGAAAATGTTGAACGGTCCATTGTAGAGCAGTTTGAACAACAGGTTTCACGTCATGGGAATCGTCTTGCCATCGGTTTTCCAGGACAAGAGCTAACCTACAATGCCTTAAACCAATGGGCGAACCGGATTGCACGAGCCGTTTTAGCCAAGCTTGGGGCTGGGACCCAACCGGTTGCTCTGTTATTTGAGACCGGACCGAGCATGATTGCAGGGATGTTGGGAGTACTCAAAGCCGGGAAATTTTATGTTCCCTTAGATATATCGTTACCAGAGTCTCGCCTGAGCCTGATTCTTAACGACTCAAAGGCTAGGTTAATTTTAAGCGATCGCTACCATCTCGATGCTTCAGGGTTTGAGCAGAGGATTTTGAGCCAAGATGTTTTGATCCAAGATGTTTTAAGGATTGATAGCCTCGAACCAGGGATTTCAGACGAGAACTTAGAGATTCAGTATCATCCTGACGAGCTGGCCTATATTCTTTACACTTCCGGTTCTACAGGACGCCCCAAGGGTGTGCTCCAAAACCATCGCTATGTCCTGAATCTATGCCGGAACTATACCAACAGCGGCAAGATTAGCTTTAGCGATCGCTTTTCACTGTTGTACTCAGCTGCCTTTGGTGGTGCAGTGCGAGATATTTACTGTGCCCTGTTGAATGGAGCAGCCCTATTCCCCCTCGATGTCAAGCAAATTGGCTTACATCAGTTAGGTCGATGGTTGCGAGATAATGAGATCACCGTTATGTTTGCGGTGGCAACATTGTTTCGTCACTTTGTTTCAACATTGGATGGGCTTGAAGATTTTCCCAAGTTACGACTAATCCAAATTGGCAGCGAAACGGTTTACCGACAGGATGCCGAACTTTTCCAGGAAAACTTTTCCGACCAATGCACCTTAATGGTGAATCTCGGAGGTACAGAAATTAGTCCAGTGCGACAATTTCCCATTACTAAAGAAACCGTGCTCACTGGTGCGACGGTGCCTGCGGGGTATGGAGTTGAGGGCACCGAGGTTTTCCTTTGGGATGAATCGGGGCAAGAGGTACCTCCGGGAGAGGTTGGTGAAATTGTGGTTCGTTCTCGCCAAGTCGCTTTAGGCTACTGGCAACAGCCTGAGCGAACGGAGCAAGTGTTTATTACCGATGGCGAGCACCGATATTTCAAAACAGGAGATTTAGGTAAGTTATTACCGGATGGTTGTTTGCTGCACCTAGGTCGTAAAGATTTTCAGGTCAAGATCCGAGGTTATCGGGTTGAAACAACTGAAGTGGAAGCCAGTTTATTGAACTTAGACGCTGTTCAAGAGGCGGTTGTAGTCGCCCAGACAGAAGCAGGGGGAGCAGTGGGCGATCAACAGCTAGTGGCTTATCTGACTCCGGTAAATCCCCAAAACAAACCTACAGCTAAAGAATTAAAAGCTGCGTTGGGAGCTACATTACCCAGTTACATGGTTCCAGCTTGCTTTATTTGGCTAGAGTCATTACCGTTAACTGTAACTGGTAAAATTGACCGACGAGCTTTACCGAAACCCGAATCAATTCTATCAACATCACAATTAGAATTAAACGTTATTGCCCCCCGTACGGCGACAGAAGAAACCTTAGTCAAAATTTGGTCGGAAGTCCTAAAAATAGAGCCGATTGGCATTGAGAATAATTTCTTTGAATTAGGGGGACACTCCCTTCATGCCAGCCAAGTTGTGGCTCGGATTTCTAATAGACTAGGCATTGAAATCCCATTGAAGCAGATTTTTGAAGCACCAACAATTAGCCTGCTTTCAAATTACCTAGAATCCGTAAATACTAGCACTTGTAGCACTGGTGACTATCCATTAGTCCCCACCCCCAGGACAACAGAGGCAGACATTCCTCTATCCTTAACCCAACAAGGTCTCTGGTTTCTGGCTCAACTGGAAGACAATCGTGCTGCGTATAACTTGGTCAGAGCGTTTGTGATTACCGGGCGATTAGACAGAACGAGTTTAGAAAATGCGATCGCAACCCTCATAGACCGCCACGAAATCCTAAGAACCACCTTTTCTGCTCGTTCGGGCATGCCTTTCCAAAGGATTTCATCCCAAATTTCTTTACCCTTATCTATTGTAGACTTGACCACTGAGGGGTTTGATGGGATTGAGGAAGTGATTCTCCTTGAACAAAATCGCCCCTTCGATGTAACTGTTGGTCCCCTGCTGCGATTTACGCTAATTTGCCATTCACAGGAAAAGCAAATTTTACTACTGACCATGCACCATATCATTAGTGATGATTGGTCAATACAAGTTTTGCTCAGAGAACTCTCATCCCTTTACACAGCTGGTTTAACCCAGACATCGCCATCCTTACCAGCTCTGCCCATTCAGTATGTTGATTATGCTAAGTGGCAACGCCAACGGTTCACGGGAGAGTTTAGAGATGCCCACATTAAATACTGGCAAGAGCAATTAGCAGATGCTTCCCCAGTGCTTAACCTCCCCCTGGATCGTCCCCGCACAACTCAACCCTTCAAATCTGGCTGGGTGCCATTTCACCTCAATGGGGACCTAACTCAGAAACTCAATGTCTTAAGCCAGGGTCAGGGAACAACTCTCTTCATTACCCTTTTTGCGGCTTTTTCCGCTTTTCTGTCTCGCTATTGCCATCAAGACGATATTGTGGTCGGGACTCCCATCGCCAACCGCACCCCAGCCATAACAGAGGCGTTGATTGGCTTTTTCGTTAATACCTTAGTCTTGCGCACTCGACCGAACCAACAGCATACCTTCATTGAGTTGCTGTCCCAGGTTCGTCAAGTGGCCTTAGAGGCTTATGCCCATGCTGATGTCCCCTTCGACCTGCTGGTAGAGCAACTGAAACCGGAACGGCTGCCAGGGGTTAGTCCCCTGTTTCAGGTGATGTTTGCCTTGCAAAATGTCCCGAAGGAAACCCTTGATTTATCCGGGCTGACTGTGAGTGCTAAGCCCTTAGACAAACCTACTGCTGGGGCTACCTTTGATTTAACCTTATCCCTGACCCAAAGCAATACAGAACTGATTGGCGCTTTTGAATACAATGCCAATCTGTTTGATGAAGCAACGATTGAGCGGATGGCCAGAAATTTCCAAATTTTTGTAGAGGGGATCACTGGTGACCCAGAACAAACCATTGCTCAATTGCCGATGTTGAGTGCTGCTGAACGACAGCAATTGTTAGTGGAGTGGAATCAGACCCAAACCGATTATCCTCGCACTTCCTGCGTTCACCAGTTATTTGAAGCTATTGTCCAAAATACCCCAGATGCAGTAGCAGTGGTTTTGGCAGACCAAACCTTAACCTATCAGGAATTGAATCAACAAGCCAACCAACTCGCCCATTACTTGCAAACCTTGGGGGTTGGTCCAGAGAGTTTGGTGGGGGTTTGTTTGGAGCGATCGCCTCATCTAATCATCGCCCTGTTAGCAATTCTCAAAGCAGGTGGAGCCTACCTTCCCCTCGACCCAACTTATCCTCCCCAGCGACTGGCTTTCATGGTAGAGAATGCTGGTATTCAGGTAATCCTGACCGAAACGGGTGTGAGTCAGAGTTTACCACAGGTAACCCATTCTGTCAATCTCGATACCTACGGTAAGACGATTGCAGCCCATCCCACAGAAAATTTAAACTCCCCCGCTACAGCCACATCTTTGGCCTATGTCATGTATACCTCCGGGTCCACAGGACAACCAAAAGGAGTCAGCATTACCCACCGCAATATTGTGCGGCTAGTGAAGAATACCAACTATGCCAAATTTACTGCCAATGATGTTGTTCTCCAATTAGCATCGATTTCTTTTGATGCTGCCCCCTGGGAAATATGGGGAAGTTTGCTGAATGGGGCTTGTCTAGTTCTATTCCCAGAACAGCAAATTTCCTTGGAAGTCTTGGGGCAAGTAATGAGACAACATCAGGTCACAATTGTGCTGCTGACCACTGGGCTATTTCATTTGGTGGTGGACGAGGGGTTGGAGGATTTACGCTCCTTGCGTTTACTAGTGACTGGTGGAGATGTATTGTCTGTATCCCACGCACATAAATGTCGTCAAGCTCTACCTGATTGTGAGCTCATTAATGCCTATGGTCCAACAGAGAACACAACCCTTACCTCTTACTACTCGGTGCCGAGGGAAGCTTCATTTGAACAATCAATGCCCATCGGTCGCCCCGTTGCCAATACCCGAGTTTACATTTTAGATTCCCAACACCAACCAGTTCCCATCGGGGTAGTAGGGGAACTGTACACCGGGGGTGATGGAGTGGCCAGGGGCTATCTCAATCGTCGAGAACTGAACGCAGAACGATTTATTTCCAGTCCTTTTAATGAGGATGAAATTCTTTACAAGACGGGGGATAAGGCACGCTATTTACCGGATGGCAATATTGAGTTTATCGGACGAATCGATCATCAAGTTAAGATCCGAGGATTTCGGATTGAGCTGGGGGAAATTCAAGCGGTCTTAAATCAACATCCTATGGTTCAGCAAGCTATGGTAATGGTGCGAGACGATCGTCCTGGTGATAAATATTTGGTGGCTTATGTAAAGGGAATTGAAGAGCGGGCATTTCGTGCTGAACTACGGCATTTTCTTCAACAAAAGCTGCCGGATTATATGGTGCCCAGTGCCATTGTTGGCCTCGACAGCTTTCCCTTAACCTCAAATGGTAAGGTCGATCGCCGTGCTTTACCCATTCCCGATTTTGAACAAGAGCGCTCAACAGATTTTGTGGCTCCGAGCACCCAAGCTGAAACAGTTATTGCCAATATTATAGCTACGGTATTAGGGCAAGAACGGGTAGGTATCCACGATAACTTCTTTAACCTAGGGGGTCATTCATTGTTGGCAACCAAGGTCATTTCTCGACTGCGGGAAGCGTTCGAGGTTGAATTACCAGTGAAGATTATATTTGAATCTCCCACGGTCGCTGGTTTAGCCTCCATCATTATTAATAGCCAACAAACGACTCCTGGATTGACCATACCGGAAATTGTCCCAAGGGAGTCCGAAGGCCAACCCCTCCCCCTCTCTTTTGCCCAAACTCGCCTTTGGTTTCTCAATCAGCTAGAAGAACGGCCTAACGCCACCTATAACATTGCGGTTGCCCTGGAAATTACCGGTTCCCTAGATGTGGGGGCCTTGGAGCGAGGAATACAGGAAATTGTTCAACGCCATGGTATTCTGCGAACCCGGATTCAGGTGGTTAATGGCATTCCACTGCAAACAATCGATCCCTGTGCCGAGTTTAGATTAGCTCCACTACAGCTAACCTA